>CAMQVI010000042.1 GCA_947038195.1 uncultured Brevinema sp. | reverse complement strand
TAATGGCAGCAAAAAAGAAGTCTAAAGCTTATTTTTATATGAAATTTGATACCGCTTTTACACCTACACACAAAAGTTTATATGGAGTAAATTTACATGGCTTAATAGGTGCTGGTGGTTATGTTTTTGATAATCGTTCTCAAGAAACTGGAACAGGATCTTCTATCGTTTTAAATGGAGGCTTACAGTTTGGGGGAGCTATCCCTTTTGCAAATAACTCTCGTGATGATTTAATATATTCACTCAGTTTTCTTGGAGCTGAGATCAATACTAGATATAGATATCATTTTTCACCTCATGTTGCAATACAATTTGGCTTAGATCTTGGTGGATCTATAGGAGTTAATTTTTATTCCACAATACCAATTCGAAATGATTTTTATGGTCGTGCAGTAGTAGGTTTAGCGTTCTAATATTTTATAGGTACTATATAATGAATTATCGATAATGGATATTATGTAAACAAAATAATTTATAAGATTCTAACTGTATTGTTATTGTCCTTTTCTCCTAGTTAGGTTATCCTTCTTAAAAATAGAAAAAAGCACTTCCCGATTTTAGTCGATAAGTGCTTTTTTATTGTTCTGAATTTTTTATATTTTATTTAGTCACCAAATAACTAGGCTTTACTGAAACCTTTTATTATCTCTAGAAGTTTATCCACCTCTTTCTCCTCAGTAGCCCAAGAGCATACAAAACGTACAACGGAATGATCCTTGTCTGAAGGTTCCCAGACATAAAAATCATAGTTTTTTTGTAATTCTTCAATTATTTTATTGGAGAAAATAGGGAATATTTGATTAGTGGGAGAGAAAGATAAAAATCCATAGCCTAATTCTTTGATCCCCTTGGCTAGTTTTTGAGCCATTTTATTCGCATGGTCTGCTAGTTCGAGATAAAGACCGTCTTTGAATAATTCTTCAAATTGTACCCCTAAAACAAATCCTTTTGCTGTCATGCCCCCTAGTCTTTTAAGCATGAATCTGAAGTTGGGCTTTAACTTATCATTGACCAACACAAGTGCTTCTCCCATTAGGGCTCCGTTTTTGGTGGCTCCAATATAAAAGGCATCTGCTAACTGTGATAGGTTTTTTAAAGTGACATCATTACCCTCTGCCATGATTCCGTTACCCATTCTAGCTCCATCTACGTAAAGATACATATCATTTTTATCGCAGATCGCGCGTAATGCTTTTAATTCTTTTAGGCTGTACAAAGTTCCACTTTCTGTAGGGAAAGAAATATAGATCATTTTTCGTATGGACGTGTGCTCGTCTTCAAAAGATGCTACACACTCTTCCACTACCTCTGGCATTAATTTTCCGTCTGTTTGGGGGAGAGAAATGATTTTATGCCCTGTGGCTTCGATAGCCCCTGTTTCATGAACTTCAATATGCCCTGTTTTAGCTGTTAATACTGCTTCATAAGGACGAAGTGAAGATGCAATGGTGGTCACATTGGTAATTGTTCCCATAGGCATAAAATGCACGTCTACATCTTCTCTACTAATTGCTTTTTTTATTAAATTGGCTGCTTTGGAACAGTGGGTATCATTTCCATACCCACTGTTTTGTTCATAACTCACATCAGAAAGGGCTTTCATAATTCTTGGGTGAGCACCTTCACTGTAATCACAAATAAAACTATACATTTTGTAACCTCTTTTTATTTTATTATGGCGTTCATTTTTTTAACTGTATACAATACATATTATAAAGCACCTATACCAAAAAATCAATCAATAATATATCAATTCTTATCATAAAGTTAGATATAATATTAATTATATTCTGCTATAACGGTTACACCGTATGTTTCTTTATATTTTTGTTGTAATGCCATAATCAAACCTACTTCAATGGTTTTTACTACTGTTTTTTGATTAATAAATGAGAGTAGAATAAAGAGCACATTCTCTCGTTGTTTTAAATAATTTAATAAAGCTGATAGCCTATTAAATTAAAATAAGCAGTACATTGTTACTTGTCTTTTGGAAAATATCGAGTGTAAATTTTATCATAAATACCCTTTTCTTTAACAGTAGCGAGGGCTTTATTAATTTCAGCTAATAGCTGTGTATCTTCTTTTCTAAGAGCAATAGCATACTCTTCTGGGGCATTGTTTCCAGAAATAAGTTTAACAGTTGGGGTTTGTTGAGCATATTTTTGAGCAGGTTCATAGTCTAAAATGACGGCATCAATTTTACCTTTTGTCAGAGAAGTTATGGCTTGGTACGCGGTAGTATAACGCTCTACAGTAACCCCTTCTATGCTAGAAACTAAGCTATCTCCAGTAAAGCCTAACATGGCTCCTACTCTTTTTCCTACTAAACTATCCATGGAGGTAATATCTGTATTGTCTTTTTGAACAATGAGCATTTGACTTTGAGAAATATAATAGGTATCAGAAAAATTAACCACTTCTTTTCTTTCTTCAGTAACAGTCATCCCAGCAATAATTAAGTCTATTTCTTTATTTTGTAAAGCGGATAAGGACTCTTCCCATAATAGATTTCCGATTTTAACAGGTCTTCCCATTTCTTTACCAATAGCTTTAATAAGGTCAAGATCAAGTCCAGTAGGGATATCTCCTATTAAAAACCCAAAAGGAGGAAATACGGTATCAATACCTATTACCAACACCTCACCTTTTTCACTAGTACAAGAAACAAGAGCAAGTAAACCTAGTAAACACAATATCTTTTTCATCTTAAAACTCCTGTATTTTATATGATTCAATACTTTTTTCTAAAATTCTTTGGTTCTTTCTTCTTTAGGGCTACTAAACAGCTCTTTAGGGAGAAAATTTTCTACAATACGACTATGGTACGATTAAATATATTAAGTGTCTCTAAAAATAGAATGGCAAAAGATATTTTCAAGTCTACCATATAGATAGGAGGGATAATCTAATCTGCAACATTTTTTTAAGCTGTGAAAAAAATGAAACATAATAGAGAGCATATTCTCTCGTTGTTTTAAATAATATTATAAAGCAAATATCTTTTAAAATAAGCAGTATAACAATATACTGCTTATTTTAATAATTTTCAGATTATTACTTGTCTTTTGGAAAATAGAGTGCATGAGTTTTATCATAAATGCCGTTTTTTCTGATAGTAGCAAGGGCTTTATTGATTTCTGTTAATAGCTCTGTATCTTCTTTTCTAAGAGCAATAGAATACTCTTCTTGGGTATTGTTTCCAGGAATAAGCTTAATAGTAGGTGTTTGTTCAGCATATTTTTGAGCTGGTTCATAGTCTAGAACGACTGCATCAATTTTATCTGCAGTAAGAGAAGTTATAGCTTGGAAAGCTGTGTTATAACGTTCTACATTAACCCCTTCCATGCTAGAAACTAACATATCTCCAGTAAAACCTAACATAGCTCCTACTTTTTTCCCTATTAAACTATCCATAGAGGTAATATCTGTATTGGCTTTTTGAACAATTATCATCTGCTCTTTAGAAATATAATAGGTATCGGAAAAATTAACCACTGCCTTTCTATCTTCAGTAACAGTCATTCCAGCGATAACAACATCTATTTTTTTACTTTGTAAGGCGGGTAATAACCCTTCCCACGATAGATTTTCGATTTTAACAGGTCTTCCCATTTCTGTACCTATAGCTTTAATAAGATCAACATCAAAACCTGTTACAATATCCCCTTTTAAAAACTCAAAAGGAGGAAATTCAGCATTAGTTCCCACAACCAATACATCACCTTTTTCACTAGCACAAGAAACAAGAGCAAATAAACTTAGTAAACTCAATAGCTTTTTCATCTTAAAACTCCTATATTTTAATGATTCAATACTTTATCTAAAAATTCTTTGGTTCTTTCTTCTTTGGGGCTACTAAACAGCTCTTTAGAGAGAGAATCTTCTACAATACGACCTTCATCCATAAAGATGGTACGATTAGAGACACTAGCAGCAAAGCCCATTTCATGGGTTACTACAAGCATTGTCATCCCTTCTTTAGCTAGACCTCGCATTACGTCCAGCACTTCTTTAACCATCTCAGGATCTAGGGCAGATGTGGGCTCGTCAAATAACATAATGTGGGGCTCCATAGCTAAAGCACGGGCTATGGCAATACGTTGTTTTTGACCACCAGAGAGTTTGTTAGGGTATACATCTCTTTTATCTAAAAGTCCTACTCTCTCTAAAAGGATTTCAGCTTTAGCTATTATTTGATCTTCTTTTATGTTTTTAACGAGCATAGGAGCTAAAGACAAATTTTCTATAACTGTTTTATGGGGGAAAAGATTGAAATGTTGAAACACCATCCCAACATTCTTACGAAGATTGTTGATATCCGTTTTAGGGTCGCTAACATCCACCCCTTCTATATAGATATGTCCTTTATGAAAGTCTTCTAGTCTATTAATGCATCTTAGAAGTGTGGATTTTCCACTACCTGATGGGCCTATAACAGAGACCACGTCTCCTTGGTCCACATGAGTGGTGACATCTTTCAGGACTTCTAAAGTCCCGAAGTTTTTATATAATTCTTTTATTTTAATCACTGGCTTTTAATCTCTCTTCAAATTTTCCTACGGCTTTAGTGAACCCTATCACTAATATTAAATAAATTAAACCTACTAATAATAAAGGCTCGACCCCTCTATAAGTCTGACTAGTAATAATATTAGCAGAACGTAATAAATCAATACCTCCAATAAACCCTACAACAGAAGTTTCTTTAATGAGTACAATAAATTCATTAACTAAGGTGGGGAGGATATTTTTGATAGCTTGAGGGATAATAACATGACGCATAGCGGTGGGATAGTTCATTCCTAGGGCTTTAGCAGCGTCCATTTGCCCTTTGTTGATACTTTCTATACCAGAGCGTATAATTTCAGCTACGTAAGCTCCTGAGTTAAGTCCAAAGGCTATCCCAGCTACAAAGAAGATAGGAACATCTCTCAACACTCCTACGAATATGAGATTGGCAAGTATCATTAATTGAACAACAACAGGTGTGCCTCTTATAATATCTATATAGATAATAGAAAAGCTTTTTAGAGGGTTAAAATCCTTTTTAATAATACTAAAATGAGAAAGACGCATCAAAGCTAGTACAACTCCAAAAAACATACCCATTAGGGCAGAAAAAGCTGTTACCCCTAAAGAAAAAGCAAGTCCATTGATAATATACATATATCTTTCGCCGTCTATAAATACATGCTTTAGTATTCCTAAATATTCATTCATCATCAACCCTACAATATAATCTATTGATTTCATTTTATAATATTAGTTTGATTTTGTCAAGAAATAAGCTAATATATTGACAAAAAACTTATAATGTAGTATACTTAAGGTAAGATAATATATCTTCAGGGCAGGGTGTAATTCCCTACCGGTGGTACAGCCCACGAGCCGAAAGGTTGATTTGGTTAGATTCCAAAGCCGACAGTATAGTCTGGATGAAAGAAGATATAAATTTATACTCTGTGATTTTTTTGTGGAGTTTATTTTTATAAAATGCCCTAAGTACCTCCGTGCTTAGGGTTTTCTCAATTTCTGATACGCAGATTGTCCATAGCTCTGAAGATAAATAAATGCTAATGGAATTACAGAATGCCTTTATCAAACCACGAAATCTATATGAAAAAAGCAATAGAACTTGCTAAAAAAGCTTACGTCTCCCCTAACCCTAGAGTGGGATCCCTTATTGTTAAAGATAATTGTATTATAGCAGAAGGATACCATCAACAGTACGGTGGACCCCACGCAGAAGTACAAGCTTTCCGAAATCTCCCCCCAAATGTTTCTCTTGAAAATGCAACCTTATACGTGTCTTTAGAACCTTGTTCACACCATGGTAAGACCCCCCCTTGTGTAGATTTGATTATAAAATCAGGTATTAAACTAGTCATAGTGGCGTGCTTAGACCCTAATCCTCTTGTGGCGGGGAAAGGAGTAAAAATCCTCCAAGATCATGGTATAGAAGTAATGGTGGGGGTTTTAGAAGATGAGGCAAAAGAACTAAATGAATATTTTTTCAAATATATTACTACTAAAAAACCATTTGTCCTCTTAAAAGGGGCAATGACCCTTGATGGTAAAATAGCTACTGTCACAGGGGAATCCCGTTGGATAAGCTCTGAGGAATCTCGAAAAGAAGTACACCAATTACGTAGCCAAATGACGGCTATTATGGTGGGAATTAATACTGTTCTTGTAGATGATCCTATGTTAGATAGCCGTATCGAAAATGGAAGGAATCCCACTAGAATTATTCTAGATAGTCATTTGAAAACTCCCATCACCTCTAAAATTGTTCAAACATCTAAAGATATAAAAACAATTATTGTTACTCAAAATGCTGATAAAAAAAAACAAGAACTATACCTAGAAAACGGAGTAGAAGTATTATCTTTAAAAGAAAAACAAGGAAAGATAGACTTACAAGAGCTTATGAGGGTTTTGGGTAATAAAAATATTGATAGTATTCTATTAGAAGGGGGGGCGACTGTTTTTTATAGTGCTCTTCAAGAAAAAATTGTAGATAAAGTACAATTATATATTGCTCCTAAGATATTTGGTGGGAGCAATGCAAAAGGTCTTGTAGGGGGTGATGGCGTGGAACATATAGAAGATGCTATTCAGCTAAGCTCTTATAAAATCAGACAAATTGGTGTAGATTTTGTTGTTGAAGGATATATAAAATAAGGAGAAAGTAATGTTTACAGGAATTATAGAATCTATAGGAATTATAGAAAATATCTCCAAGGGAGCTAACTCTTCTGTACTCCATATAAAACCTGTTTCTTCTCATATCTTGGAAGATACTAAAATTGGAGATAGTATTGCCACTAATGGGGTCTGTCTTACAGTAACAAGTAAAGATAGCTCCAAATTTACTGCAGATGTTATGAGTGAAACAATGCGTGTTACCAGTTTATCTAAACTAACTATTGGGGACAAAGTAAATCTAGAAAGAGCCCTCGCCCTAAAAGATAGATTGGGGGGGCATATTGTAAGTGGACATATAGATGGTATTGGGCATATTCTTGAAATTAAAAAAGAGGACATTTCGACGTGGATTACAATAAAATCAGATAAAAAAATTCTAAAATATATTATTATGAGAGGCTCAATTACAATAGATGGCATCAGTTTAACGGTGGCAGAGCTAGTAGATGATTGTTTTAAGGTCAGCATTATTCCTCATACGGCATCAGGAACTACCCTACTCTCTAAAAAGATAGGAGATATCGTAAATCTTGAAAATGATGTGATCGCTAAATACGTAGAAAAATTACTACTATGTAGAGAAGATAGTAATGATGATAGTATCATTGTAACAGAGCAATTTTTAATAGAAAATGGATTTAGATAAGGAGACTAATATGGACAAGTTCAACACGATAGAAGAAGCTATAGAGGACATCAAACAAGGTAAAATGATAGTGGTTATTGATGATCCAGATAGAGAAAATGAAGGGGACCTTCTTATGGCTGGGGAAAAAGTTAGTGCTGAAGCTATTAACTTTATGGCAGCTCATGGGAGAGGATTAATTTGCATGCCCTCCTCTACAGAATACCTACAAAGATTAGATATAGATACCATGGTACAAAACAACACAGACAACCACGAAACTGCTTTCACCGTATCTATAGATCATATAGATACTACGACAGGTATTTCTGCTTCAGAAAGAGCCTTAACGATACAAAAATTTTGTGAATGTTCCAGTAAAGCTAGTGATTTTAGACGACCTGGGCACATTTTTCCTCTTACCGCTAAAGACGGTGGTGTTTTGAAAAGAGTGGGACATACAGAAGCTGCTGTGGATTTGGCTAAGCTTGCTGGATTGAAACCTGTAGGGGTTATTTGCGAAATCATGAAAGAAGATGGGGAAATGGCTAGAACCCCAGAGCTCTTAGAATACGCTAAAAAACACCAATTAAAAATTGTTACTATTGCCGATTTAGTGGCTTTTAGAAGAAAAACAGAAACTCTTGTCGAAAGAGCTACCACAGCTAAAATGCCCACTAAATACGGGGATTTCATGATTTATGGCTATGTAAATAAGCTCAACGGAGAACACCATGTAGCTTTAGTTAAAGGTGATATAAGCACCCAAGAGCCTGTTCTTACGAGGATTCATTCTGAATGTCTTACAGGAGACACTTTGGGTTCTTATCGTTGCGATTGTGGGGAACAATATGAAAAAGCAATGCAAGATATAGAAAAAAAAGGAAGAGGCGTTCTACTCTATATGAGACAGGAAGGACGTGGTATTGGACTAATCAACAAGCTCAAAGCTTATGAGCTTCAAGAACAAGGTTATGATACCGTAGAAGCTAATATTAAATTGGGATTCCCTGCTGATTTGAGAGATTATGGTATTGGAGCTCAAATCTTAAAAGATTTAGGAATCACAGAAATTGACCTTATGACTAATAACCCTAAAAAAATCAGTGGATTGGAAGGGTATGATATTAAAATTAATAGCCGTATCCCTATTCAATTAGAACATAACAAACACAATGAATTTTATCTTAAAACTAAAAAAGATAAAATGAATCATCATTTAAGCATATAAAATAACAATATACAGGAGTATCATTATGATAGTTTATGAAGGAAATCTTATTGCCTCAAAGGAAATGAAAATAGGTATTGTTGCAGCTCGTTTTAATGAGTTTATCGTTTCTAAACTCTTAAGTGGGGCTATAGATGGTTTAAAAAGGCATGGAGTAGACGAAGATAATATTGCAGTGATATGGGTTCCTGGGGCTTACGAAATCCCTCTCATTGCCTCTAAAATGGCTCAATCCCAGAAATACGATGCTGTAATTTGTTTAGGAGCTGTTATCAAAGGATCTACATCCCATTATGATTATGTCTGTTCAGAAGTTTCAAAAGGTGTAGCTCATGTAGGACTTAATACAGGAGTCCCCACGATTTTTGGAGTATTAACTACTGATAATATAGAACAAGCTATAGAAAGAGCAGGAACTAAGGCTGGCAATAAAGGGTACGAAAGCGCTATGACGGCAATTGAGATGGTAAATCTCTTTAAAGAGCTTTAGGATAAACATTTTCATCAACATTATCTTAAAAAAAACACTCCTCTATTGTAGAGGAGTGTTTTTTAGTAGTAGCATAAAAACTTCTGTTTGCTAGTGGGGATTATTGAGCTTGAACATTTTCCCAAGTGCGAGATTGTATTTGGAGGGAGTCATTACCAATATCTCTAAGCATAGTGACATTAGTTAGCCCTTCATAGGATATTAAAGGCTCTGTTTCCATCAAATCTCTAGCAAGGATATTGAGTGATAGTGCCCCTAGGTAATCCATCACTTGCGCGTAGATTTCTGGTCTATGAATAAAGTTAATAAATTTTTGAGCATTCTCTACATTTTTACTATCTTTTAAGACAAGAAAACTATCAATCCACATAATAGCGCCTTTATTAGGTACTATATACTTGGTGACTTCTTTTTGCTCTTTAGTGAGGACTTGGCTGACAGTATCTGGGTAACCGTGTACAATATCAGCTTCACCATTAGCATAGGAAATTTGATAAGAATCGGCATCAAAGCGAAGGACATTGCCTTTCCAAGACCGTAGTAAAATTTCAACTTCTTTTAGCGCCGTCGTATTGGTTTCTCCAATATCATAGCCTAGATAAATAAGAGCAGAACCCATTACCTCACGCATATCATTAAGGAGAATCATTTTATTTTTATAAGCAGAATTAGTGAAAATATCAAAACCGACAACATCTTCTTCTACCTTAGTGGAGTTATAATTAATCGTAGTAACTCCAAAAAGAAAAGGCATGATATATTGTTGATTAGGGTCAATCTCTAATACATAACTCAAAATATTGGGGTCTGAATTAGTCAAATTAGGCATTTTAGAAATATCTAATTCCTGAATCAACTCTTCATTTATCATAATATGGGCATAGTCTAGGGAAGGCACAATAATATCGTAACCACCCCCACTCGCTTTGATTTTAGAGTAGATTTCTTCATTGGAAGAAATCGCATCTTCAACAATACGGATACCTGTTTCTTCTTCAAAAGCCTTATAGACTTCGACAGGAATAGTATCAGACCACATAAGCATTTTCAACTCTTCTTTAGAGTTAGCGCAAGAAACCATCGTAGATAAGATCATTATTACAAATAGTTTTTTCATTTCTATACTCCATAAATATATAAGCAACTATTGAGCTTGTATGTTTTCCCAAATACGAGAATGAATAGCAATAGCTTCAGCACTAATTTCTTTAAGCATAGTGGCTCTCTCTAGATCAGCGTACTCAATAGTAGCTTCTTCTGTCAAAAGATCACGAGCAGGAACATTTAAGGATAAAGACCCAATATGATCCATGATACGAGCATAAATATCTGGTCTATGGACAAAGTTGATAAATTTCATAGCGGCTTCTTTATTAGGAGCATCTTTTAAAACTAAGAAACTATCTACCCACATCATACCACCTTTATCGGGTACGATAAATTTAGTATTTTTTCTTTTTTCTTCTGTTAAATTAGGAACGATGGTATCAGGATATCCTTGCACCACTGCTACTTCACCATTAGCATAAGCTAATTGAAAGGAGTCAGAATCAAAACGTAATACGTTTGCTTTCCACGCACGAAGTAGTTTTTCTACTTCTTTTAAGGCTACAGCGTTAGTTTCCCCAATATCATAACCTAAATATGAAAAAGCTGAACCCATTACTTCCCGCATATCGTTGAGAAGAATCATTTGGTCTTTGTAGCTAGTATTTGTGTAAATATCAAAACCTGTTACAGGCTCTGTTACAAGGGTAGTGTCATAAGCAATGACAGTAGGGCCAAAGGCAAAAGGAAAAATATACTGATTATTAGGGTCAATGGTAAATATATGGTTCATAATGTTAGGATCAATATTAGTAAGATTGGGCATTTTAGAGTTATCTAGAGCACTCAAAAGACCTTCTCTCACCATAATACTGGAATAGTCTAAAGATGGAGTGACAATATCATAACCACCACCACTTGATTTAACTTTAGCATATATTTCTTCGTTAGAAGAGATAGCGTCTTCAACAACACGTATTCCTGTTTCTTTTTCAAAATCTTCATACACATCAACGGGAATATTATCCGTCCACATAAAAATTCTTAGCTCTTCTTGTTTACTTCCACAGGAAACAAGTGTTAGCAACGCTAGAATGAAAAGTTTTTTTGTCATTTTTCATGACCTCCTAATTTTTGGTTTATTTAAAAACCGTTCTCATATATTTTTTATTTAAGGCAAAGAGGATAATAGATCCTCCTATAATCAAGGTAGATAGTGCATTGATAGCAGGGGATAGTCCAAATCGTATAGCTGAGAATACATAAATAGGCAAGGTAGTAGCACCGGGCCCTGATACAAAAAAAGTAATCGCAAAATCATCTAAAGATAAAGTTAGAGTGAGCAGAAAAGAAGCAATTAAACCTGGAGAAATCATAGGTAAAATAACCCTAGCCCATGTCTGAAACTCATTAGCTCCGAGATCCTTAGCTGCTTCAATAACAGACATATCACTGTCTTCTAAAACTGCTAGGATAAGTAAAAGAGCAAAAGGAATATTCATTGTGGTATGAGCTACAAAAATAGAAGTGACACTAAGAGGTAAGGCCATAAGTACAAATAAGGTTAATAAGGATATCCCTATAATAAGGTCCGGTAGCATTAAAGGAAGGTATGATAAGGAAAGTAAGAAAGTACGGAGTTTGTTGTCTTTGTGCCATATAGACCAAGCTCCTAGACAGCCTAAAAAGGTAGACATTAGAGCAGATCCTATCCCTATAATAAAACTCATCCCCAAAGAGCTTAGTAAACGTTCCGATCGTGTAAATAACTCTATATACCATTTTACACTAAACCCTTCCCATCCAGTGGCTTTTGTCGCATTGAAAGAATAAACCATTATCATTAAAATAGGAATATAAAAAATCATAAGGGTAATAACAAAAATAATAAGGTTAAAAGTAGTTGTTTTTTTCATTATTTACCCCCTTTCAGTGGCTTAGAAGTATTCAAGAGCATAAGAGATAAAGCTACAAGACAAATTACCGTAGAAATGGAGGCAGCTAAGGGCATATTGCGTCCTACGGTAGCGTTATGTACGACTAAAGTTCCAAGAACATAAGAATCCTGCCCCCCTACTAACTTAGCCACAGCATAGTTACCAAAAGTATTGATGAAAGCAAATATAAATGCTGAAATAATTCCACCCTTTATTCCTGGTAAAAATACATAAACAAAGCTTTGCCAAGGTCTTGCCCCGAGGTCCTCTGAGACTTCCCATAAAGAAGAGTCAAATTTTTCAATAGCAGAATAAATAGGAATAATAGCAAAAGGTAAACACACATAAATAGACATAATTGTCACCGCAAAATTATTATAAATCATGGCGAGGGGTTTATCTAAAATACCCATATTAAGGAGGGTGGAGTTGATAATACCATTATTACCCAGTATTTTTATCCATGTAAAAATTCTAATAAGAAAGTTAGTCCAAAAAGGAAGAATCAATAATAGAAGCCACAGGTCTTTTTGGGGGGAGCTAGAGATATAATGAGCCGTAGGCAAGGCAAATAGAACACAAACCACAGCAGAAACAAAAGAAATGGTGAAGGTTCTCGTCATCGTTATGGTAACACGAGGTTCGAATAATTCTTGATAAGCACCTAAGGAAAAATTGAGCTGAGAAAATTGGGGGATGAATTCTTGTAGAGCATAGCCAAATCCATGTTGTCGAGCATTGGGGTGAAAATTACGTATGGCTGTAACAATAATATCCCATGATACTTGATCTGTAAAAGATACAAGAATAACAAGCAATGTAGGCACAACAAAGAATAAACTCATCCAAATAAGATAAGGGGTAGTATAGAGGTGTAATTTGTTATTCATCAAATACCTCTACAATATAAGAATCGTCTGCATCCCAAAGATACCAAGCTTCATCGCCCCAGTGAACCACTTCTGTCCCATCTTCAAAGAAAATATCATGTTGTTCAAAAGCTTTTATATAACTGGTATGCCCTCGAACTTCTAAGAAATATTTACTTTGAAAACCAGAGTAAATCACGTCGTATACTGTACCCTTAATAAGGTTATGCCATTCGTTAGGAAGAGAGGGCTTGTTTTTGAGGACTTCTATTTTTTCAGGTCGTACTGTTAAGGTAACTCTATTACCCACCTTAACTTTTTTATCAAGCTCCACTATCAAATCCCCTAAAGATGTATCAATAAGGGCATGATCTTCGTCTAGTATCTTTGTTACTATTCCAGAGACAAAGTTGTTTTCACCAATAAAGTCAGCAACAAAGGCAGTGGCAGGGGTTTCGTATAATTCAACAGGGGTGCCTATTTGGAGGATTTCTCCTTCATTCATTACGGCAATACGGTCAGAAACACTAAGAGCCTCTTCTTGGTCATGAGTAACAAGGATAAAGGTAATCCCTACTTCGTCGTGAATGCGATCAAGCTCTAAGAGCATGTGTTGTCTTAACTTAGCATCAAGAGCGGATAGAGGTTCGTCTAAAAGTAATACTTTAGGTTCATTAGCAAGAGCACGCATAATAGCAACTCGTTGTTGTTGTCCCCCAGAAAGCTGAGAAGGGTATTTGTCAACGTGGGCTTGGAGTCTTCCTAATTCTATATAAGACATTATCTTATCATAAAATTCACTGTCTTTAATTCCTTTGACACGGAATGAAAAAGCAATATTTTCATAAACGGTAAGATTAGGGAAAAGGGCGTATTTTTGAAATACGGTGTTGGTGGGTCTGTCATTAGCAGGGATAGTAGTAGTATCCTTATTCCCAAGGTAGACTAAGCCTTCATTTGGGAGAAGGAAGCCTCCAATAATACGGAGCAAGGTGGTTTTTCCACAACCTGAAGGTCCCAAAAGGGAGAAAAATTCCCCAGAATCAATGTCTAAAGAGACGTTTTTAAGAACTTGATGATCTCCAAAAGAGTGATTGATGTTTTTTATTGATATAGAATTATTAATAATTTGTTTCATATAAAATATTCCTTTAATTAACTGGTATAGCGACACATAGATAAAGAAAAAATAAAAATAACAAGCTGAATTAAGATGGAACAATCAAATCTGAATAGATATTTTAAACATGAAGAAAACATGGAAGTGTAATAAATGGGTTAAATATTGAAATGCTGTATTAACAGGCATAAAACAAAAGCGGGTGGAACGCTGTAGAGTGGTTTTCACAGTGATGAAACCCCCGACGCAAACCTCGTTTTCATAATATGATAAAACGGTAATATATAGTACAATATATATGAGTAATTGTCAATATTTTATGATAAAAAGTCACTTTTTTGATTAATGTTAAAGGTTAAATGACTCTTTTTATAAAAAAAGTCATTTAATACTCACTTATAGTCATTTTAGGATTTTTGCCTATTTTAATAAAATACTATTTATTTATATAAATGTTTTTTAGGGAAATTGCTCTTATTTTTATTGCTCATTTTTTAGGATTTGTGGTTGTTTTAATTTTTCTTTAATTCTTCTCTATTTTCATTTTTTTTAGGATTTTTGCCTATTTTAATAAAATACTATTTATTTATATAAATGTTTTTTAGGGAAATTGCTCTTATTTTTATTGCTCATTTTTTAGGATTTGTGGTTGTTTTAATTTTTCTTTAATTCTTCTCTATTTTCATTTTTTTTAGGATTTTTGCCCATTTTAATAAAATACTATTTATTTATATGAGTGGTGTTCAGGGAAATTAATCTTATTTTTCTTGCTCATTGATTTTTTACTGCTATTGACAATGATTTATTTATATGTTATAATACACGCAGTTACATTTTCATAGGTTTCACAAAACCTATTTTATCTCTATCTTATTATTATAAGACAGAGATTTTTTTTGCGGAATTTGTATATTTTATAAAACCTAAGCCTAAATATTTGTTCTTATACACCACACTGAAGTATATTTATATTAATTGCTCATAGCAGTTTGTATATTTTTCAGTGTGGTGTTTTAGATAGAAATATTTAGGCTTAACTTATGAAAATGTAACTAATATAAACTGTTATGAGTTTTTTTTATAAACCACCACTGATTTTACTCATTAAAAAATGTTCTTACCTATTTATCATTAATAAAAAAGTGAAAGTATATAATAAAATAAAAATAAGCTATATTCTAAAAAAAATATAGCGAGGAGAAAATGATGAAAAAAATATCATTATTAATAGTCTTAGTACTATCTATTGGAGCGTGTAGTACCGTAACTGAACCTGTAGAAAACAGTTCAGATATTGGACAACAATTAAACCTTACCACACAAAATGGTACAGAAAAATGGTTAACAGGACGATGGACTTCAGAATATAATGAAACTCGTATAGAAGACTATAATTATGATTCAATTGCAGGTAAAAGAATTTCTTTATATGATGTTAATGCAGATGGACAAAGAATATTATCATCTGACCATTCCTATGAAATTAGAGAAGATTATTTTGGAGAAAACCAACATTTACTTGTCACTTATATACATGAAGGATTGGATGAAAATCACTGGGATAAACAGTTAATATATTCAGAAATAGTAGAATTAGGTGCTGGTTATACAGAATATCTTAGAATATATAAAAGTATAGCTGATATAAAAAAAGGACCTGAACATACTGTAAGAGGAATGGAAACAGGGACTTGGGAAAAAATATAAAATAAGAAAATAAGAATCTGGCTTAAAAACTTACGTTTTTTACGCT
>CAMQVI010000041.1 GCA_947038195.1 uncultured Brevinema sp. | reverse complement strand
GTCATAAAAAGTGACTGTAATGATCATAAATCAAGGGAAGGGTCAAAAAAAGTCCTCAAAAAGAGGATTTTAAATATTTTGGTGTTTTTTAGAGGTACTTCGTTAGGATTTTTTAGCTATGTAAATGTTTTGGTCTTTTTTTATTAGATTTTGACCACATTAGATGTGGGATGCTTCGCTAGAGATTTTTTAAAATGGTATGAGATTTTAGAAAAAAGTAGAATTAGAAAAATCCCCTCGAGATGAGGGGATCGATTTATTTAGGATTTATTATTTCTATAATTCTATCACCAATTTTCGTGACAACATGAGTTACTAAAGCATTCCCCATAGTAAAGTATCTAAATTTTTCAGTCATTCCAGTATTTGTCCAATTATCATCAAATCCATTTAAACGTTCACATTCTATTGGAGTAAGTATCCGAAGTTTTTTAGTTATAGGGTCTTCAACTACATGGGAACTTCTATTAACACTAGATTCACTTGTTAATATAGTACGAGCTGGTTTATCTAAATTATCTGGAAAGCACATACCCCCCTCACTAAAGAAATAAGGTTCTCCGTTGGGGCGTATTCTTGGTATTTTTTTAGCTCCTTTTAGATACTCCCATTTAGTTAAAGAGCCATTTAAGAAATATCGTTCGTTTATCTCTTCTGTTTGAAGTGTATCACGAAGTATTATTGATTTTATTTCTTTTGGTTTCATTTCCTCTGAATAAACTGTCCCATTAATCATAACACCAGTATTATATAATGGGGCATGAAATCTACTAGACACGTCTTTTAGTGTAGTATACGTTTCTTCCCTTAAGTGCGTTTCTGTTCGTTTAGTCGGATTGACCTCATCTTTCAATGGAAAGGCAGAAGCATAAAATCCATTTTTTTGAATCCATTCTAAAAAGCAATTATCATTCTTACTAACTTCTATTTCTAGTTTTTTGAATAGGCTAGTAGTATTTTTATATGCAAAAATAAAAACACGTCTTCTTCTTTGAGCATAACCATAATCGGCGGCATTAATTACCCTCCACTCAACAGCATACCCTAATTCATAAAGACAACGGAGAATAATACCAAAGTCACGTCCACGTTGGTTAGCAGGAGATTTAATTAATCGATCCACATTTTCTAATAAAACAAAGCTAGGTTGTTGGTCTTCTATAATGTCCCGTATTTCCCACCAAAGAACCCCTTTTTTACCTTCTATACCTTTCGCCCCTGATTGAGCAACAGAATAGTCTTGACAAGGAAATCCCCCTACAAGTAAATCGTGTATAGGGATTTTTGTTTTTGCTAGTGCAATATCCTCATTTACATGATTTTCTGAACATCCAAAGTGAGATATATAGCAGTCAAAAGCATGTTGAACTTTCTTCCCTGGTTCCCATTGATTCGCCCAAACTGTTTTGAATTTTTTAGAACTTCTTTCTAAGCCCACTCGAAATCCACCGACCCCAGCAAACAACTCAACTACTTTTATTTCGTTGTTTTTCATTTTTCTCGCCTTCTTTATAAGAGTATGATATAATATATTATATCATTATACCATAAAAAATACAAAAGATCAACAGGATCTATCAAATTTATTATATAATTTAGAAGGAAAGAAAAAATGCCTTATGACAAAACAAACCCTACAAGCATTGAAACTTACGCTAAAAAACTTACGGGGAAAACTTTTTTAGATATTTTAAATCAGAAAAAACTAGAACTAAAAGAATACAATAAATGTATTGAAAAATATGGCAATCCCAATCGTAAAGGAGGGCTTGGAAACTTTCTCGAAGAAATTTATTTTGGATACAAGGCTAATAGTGATTCAAACCCAGATTTTCTCGAAGCCCTTGTTGAGTTAAAAGTTTCACCGTATAAATTAACAAAAAAAGACGAATATAGGGCGGGTGAACGACTTGTGATAACTATGATTGATTACAAACACCCTGTTGAAGAGCAATTTCTATCGTCTCACTTATGGCTAAAGGCTCAGAAAATCTTGTTGATTTATTATTGGAAAAATGAAAAAATTATTAAAAAATTAGAATATCAAATTGATTTTGTGAGTTTATTTTCACCGTCAGCAGAAGACTTGAAAATCATAAAAAATGATTATAATAAAATCATTGGTAAAATCAAAGAGGGGAAAGCCCACGAATTGTCTGAAAGCGATACTATCTACCTTGGGGCTTGCACAAAAGGAGCGACTGCACAAGATAGAGTTCTCCAGTATTACAATCCTTCTGTAGAGGCTAAACCACGTGCATTTTCATTTAAACAATCGTATATGAGTTTTATATTAAATGACTTATTTATTACCGTTAAAAATGAAGCTGAAACTATTTTGTTAGCTGAAGATAATTTAGATAAGATCTCTTTTGAAGAGTATGTGTTAAACCGACTTAATCCATATAAAGGGCAAACAGACGAAGAACTGTGTCGATATTTTAATTATCCGTACACAAAGAATAAGGCTCAGTGGACAAAACTTTCTTATTTAATGTTAGGTATAAAATCAAACAGGGCGACTGAATTTGAAAAAGCTAACATTGTGGTAAAAACAATTCGGCTAGAGGAAAATAACAAGATAAAAGAGAATATGTCTTTTCCAGCATTTGAATTTGAAGAACTAATTAAGGAAGAGTGGGAAGAATCCACCGTCTATAGTTATTTTGAAGAAACTAAATTTTTATTTATTGTTTATAAAAAAGAAGGGGCTGATTATATATTTAGCTACGCAAAATTCTGGAATATGCCTGTTGCGGATTTAGAGGGAGAAGTAAAAGAATGTTGGGAAAATACGATTAATAGAATCAAAAATGGGGTAACTCTAACTGAAAAAGATAACGGTATATTCAACAATCTGCCTAAAAAAAGTGAAAACAGAATTATGCATGTACGTCCACACGCTAAGCTAAGTGCATACTGCCTTGAAAACGGAGTAGTAATCGGTAATGTAGATCGTGATGCTGAAAGACTACCAGACGGAAGATGGATGACGAGACAAAGTTTTTGGTTAAATAATAGCTATATAGAGGGTATTATTTAAGAGATTACAGGATTGGGTTTATAAAGAATTAGGATTTTAATATGATAAAATTAGGTGTTTATTATCAATCAGATAATATAATTAAAATTGAAGAATTACAAAAATCTTTAGCAGATCTTTTGATAGATGATTATGATAGACAAGAATTGTCTATTTTATTAGAAGAGCGTTACACAAACACATACACAAAGAATGACTATAATATTTATTATAGTGAATTAACAATAAGAAACTACGAAAAACATACAGAGAGTATTATACAAATATTAGAAAGAGTCTATCATCATCTAAAGTGTTGTAATGTATCAATTATATGTTTTTTTGATACTAAAAAATTGGGAAGGAATTTAGAAATTTATAGGCGTTTATTTAAAATAGAAATGAAATTGCGATTGTATTGTTCTAGAATATTAATTGACACCCATAATGCTATTTTACAAACTCCTCATAAGATTGTAGATTTATGCAAACCCAATAAATTCCAAGCAAACTTAGACAATTTAAAGGAAAACTATGAAACAGACCTTTTCCATATTGATTTTAGTCAATATCCAAAGCTATCAACAGGGTTTATCAAAGATATAGATCAAAATAAAAAAGAGATTCATTTTATAGAATTTCAAAAAATGATAGAAAATGCCACTCATGATGAATTTAAAAAGTATATTGAAATCCTAAAAAACAGTGTGGTACAAAAAGAATACACAGAAGCTTTAACAAGTATAGAAGAGATTCTTGAAAATTCAATAACCGATATAAGAAATTGTATAGCACATCATAGATTCCCTTCTAATAGCATGGTAGCAAAATTTGCAGACGGTGAAAAGGGACTAAAAAAACTATTCGAAGATGTTTTTGAAAAAGAAGAACAACTAATTATAGCTAATAATATATATGTTAAAAGCAATATTAGTGATAAAGCTATAGATATAACAGAAGAACAAAAAGAATATAACTTTATGAGACCAAAACATCAATCAATGTTTGAATTTTCACATCAATGTGAATGTGGGGCAAATGTAGCTGAAGATGAATGGATAGAGTGTTGGCGTTGTGGTGCACAATGCTGTCCTGAATGTGGTGGTGGGTTATGTTTATCTTGTAACCATACACATGATAAACTATAGTCTTCAATAATATAATAAAAATTATTTGGAAATTAAAGTCCTTTCCTAGTGATGGGGCTTTTTTCTTTAACTAACTCGATTTCATAAGGGGGCTTTGATTTGCCACAAAATATCTCCATCGTGGGGGTCTAGGGGGACGAGTAGTCCCCTAAGTGGCGGGGGTCTCTAGGGGGTACGCCAGTGTACCCCCTAATAAAGAAAATAGACACCAAGAAATCTCTCATTTCAACAAATCAGCTAGAAAAAAAAAGGTAAACACCACAATATCTCTTTTATATCAAAATCATCTAGAAAAAGAGGTAAACACTACAATATCTCTTTTATATTATATATTTTTTATTAAATAAGATAATAGCGTGGTTCAAATCTTCTCTAGGGGGAGCCTTGGCTCTCCCCCTATAACCCCCCGCCAAATAAGGGGACTACTAATCCCCTTATTGATCCCCACGATGGAGAGTTTCAGAAAACTAATTTTCAAATCATCACTTCATAACTATATACGATTGGGGGGGTAGCGTAGCATTCTGACATGGTCTCCTATGTTAAGATGATTTATAGCTACGGCTTTTCGCCTCATAAAATTTTGCCCACAGGTAGGGACACTCTTTAGAGGTACTACGCGAGGGGGGGCATCACGAAATCTCTTTTATATCAAAATCATCTAGAAAGAAAAGATAAACACCACAAAATCTCTTTATAAAAAAAAAGAAATAAAAGAAAACCCCCTTTTAAAGCCAAAAAGGCTAGGGGGTTTTTTATTTATGAAATTTTTTAGATTATAGGGATAAAATAAGCTATTGACTTATTTTTATAGTGTGGTATGATGTATGTATGTATGAAATCGGAGGATTTTATATATAGGAGGATATTATGATTCTAAAATTTGATAAAGCGATTGTCCATCAAGCTGAAGTGGTGAGTATCGAAACAATAGATAAAACTGAAAAATTGATAACAATATTTTATAAGATTATAAACGATGATAGTGGGACTTATTTGGATAAATTGAAATGTGAAGTGAAAATATCTAGTGTCTATAATTCTTATGTAAACACAAAAAGTGACATTCCTAGTATAGAGTATACTGCTACTATCAACAAAGTTAGTGTGTACAAGGTCTTGTCTAAAAACTCTAATATTTATACTTATGAGGGGGCAGAACTTCATCCTTTTTGGAATTTTATCCCTGAACAGCTGATGCAAGATATATATAAACATGGTCTGAAATATTACCAAGAAGAATTCTTCACCCAAACTGCTAATTCTGAGGATATATATGTGGATCGTGATTTTAGGACTATAAATATAAATCTAGATGGGATATCAAAAGCCTTGAAAAATTATGAAACTTAACCACCAGTAACTACAACTAAATAAAGAAACCACCCTCTAAAAGAAGGTGGCTTTTTTATTTATGAAATTTTTTAGAATTTTTAGATAATTTGAATAATTTAGATTATTGGGTGTTAGGATTCATAAGAAGGGTACTATCCCCAGCAATCGTGGACGGAAGCTTTCCATCCCATTTTTTAATCCATTCTTGTTGGACTTCTAATTTCATTTTACTGATTAGGGTCGTGGAGAAGGAGCTAGATAACTCTCTATTGGCGAGAGCTTGATATTTAGCAGATTCGTATTTGGCACGAGATTGAGCGATGGTTTTTTGTGATTCTGCCTCGACTTCTCTTAATTCGTTTTCTCTTTGGATAGCTCTTTGGGTGGCTTTATTTTTTTCTTCGATGGCGGCTACGATGGATTCGGGGTATCTTGGGGCGGCAACTAAGGATAGGCTAATAATATTGATACCGTCATCAGCGAAATAGGCGGTGGTCTCGGATAGCACCATAGCGATTAATTCATTCATCCCACCACTCATTAGGGTGTCTATATCGTATTTTAGGGAGTATTTGTTGAAATTATCTCGGACGACGTTTCTTATGGTGATGGAGGTTAATTCGTCTACATTTTTTCTATATTTAAGGAATAGCTCTAGAATTTTGGTTTCGTCTAGGGAATATTCGATACCTACGTCTACATTAACGGGCATACCATTGATAGAGAAAGTGAAGGATTCGTCTCTGGGTGAGGATTCTTCTCTGGATTTCGTCCAAACGTAATTTTGGTTGAAGAGGGGGAATTTGTGGTATTCGACATTGGGCCACATTAGGTATTTTCCTGTAGGAACTGCAACGATAGCTCCTTTATCGGAACCGAGAACGTTGACTTTAACGCCTTTATATCCTGCTGGAACAGTTTCGCATGACACCATGCCCAGCATCATTGTAATAATAAGTAGATTTCTCATCTAATACTCCTAGTATTGTTTATACTCTTATGAGTATAGATTATTTGAGGTGTTTAGTCAATAGCATGGGGATAATAGATTGGGGGCTATCGTTGGTATGGTCTAAGCCTTTGATTGTTTCGTGAAAAAAAACCTTCTACAGTAGAAGGTTTTTTTGGTGTTATAGTCTTAGTAAAGCAAGATATATAAGAAATTGAAAATTTGAGAGATTAAATCAAAAAAACGAACTTTAATAGGTAATCCGTGTGTCTGTATTTTTAGAGAATAATGAGAGAATGAAGCATAGTGTATTGATTTTAATATATATTTATAGAATAAAACGCTTTTTTGTAAAGAATTTATTATTTGCACTTTCTGAGCCTAGAATATAAATTTGAGGATTGATTTCTTGAAATATCGTTAGGGTGCTATACAACTTCCAAGAAGTAAACATATCAACAGCAGATTCAACCATATCATGCATTGAAATAGTAAGGTGAGTAAGTGGGTAAATTTGCGAATTGAACTCTCCTGAGTAATCAATAACAATAACTTTAATAGTATCTGCATTACGCTCTTCCAATAAATTCCATATAGCTGGGACAAGATCAGAGCCATTAATAATAATTGAATTAATATCCTTACTTTTGATCAGTAGAGGTATTGAGGGAAGTATTGAGATTTCACAGCCTGGGGCAACATAAATAACCCCGTTACTGACTAGCTGTTGTTCTTTGAACAGCTTACGAGCAGCGACATCTTGATCTTTATCAGAGCAGATAAAAAGAGGGTGGGTATTTTTATCATATTGAAAAAATAAGTGGAACGCTTTTTTTATTACATTGTAGTAATTTATATGCAGTTGAGGTGATGCCGTATTTACGGAATGGAAAGAATATATAACAACAGGGAAGAAAGGGAATTTTTTTTTTAATAATTCTGTATTCGAGGTGGGGGTGACAAACCAAATCACGCCTATATTACGCAGATTGGAAAGCTGATCAAAAACAGACAACTCTTTAAGAGGACACGAATCACTGGTGAATATTTGTATAGAAATTGAGGTATTGGTAAAAGAGTTCATCAAGGTATTTAAAAAATTATTATAAAATTTAGATGATGTTTCTGGAACAATAATATAGATCGTTTCAAATTTATATTTTGGAGAATCAATTATTTGGGTGTGATTTAAATGGCTTTCTACAATTTTTCTAGTAGAATCTTTAACCGAATCGGGGTTTTTAAAGTACCTCCATATCGTAGTAGGGGATATTCCTAATTGCTGAGATAACTGTTTGATAGTCATTCATTACTCCTTGATTTAATATTATAGAGTAATTCTTTTATAAAGTAAAGAATATATTAGAAATCTACCCAAGAGTGTGCTAAACCGTTATTAAATACATAGTAAGTACGATTAAATCCAATAATGAAATATCGTTTGACTTAATTTCAAAAAAACATATAATTAAACAAGATAATGCACATTTTGAAATAAAATAAAATTATCCAACCCATTCATTTCAAAATATCATTCAATTTAAAGGGGGCTGGTTTTGGAATACAATTTTCATATTCTTATTTTTATTGCTTGGATTATACAAATGATTTTTGCTGCCTTTCAGCTAAATAATTTTTATAAACATATACGATTACTTAGACAGGGGGGTGAAAGGGTTACTGTCGGAAAATCTGGTAATTTTTTACGATTATATATACTGGTTTCCAAGGATATAGAAAATAATATTATACGCATTGAAGAAATGTCGGGAATTAGTATGTTAGCAAAATTCAAACCAGCGTCCCATATTAAAGTAGAGGATATTGGGTGTACAGAGTGCCCCTCTCATGTCCCCAAAAAATACTGGACAGCATTACAGAATGCTCTAAATGCATAGCAATCATATGGATATACCATGTTTTATTATAATAGGAGGAATTATGGAAACATTAGTTTTATGGGCAGAAGGATTTGTCTCTGTGTTTCAGGCAGGGGCCGATACTTTTGTCGGATTGGTTACGGGGATTGTCCCCCTTATTTTAGTTTTAATGACAGCAGTCAATTCTGTCATTTACTTTATTGGGAATGAACGTATAGAAAAATTTGCTGCATGGGCAGGAGGACAAGGGATTTTATTTTTTCCTATCCGTTATTTAGTGTTACCCGTTGTTGCCGCATTCTTTTTAGCAAATCCAATGGTTTATACTTTTGGGCGTTTTTTACCAGAAAAATACAAACCTGCATTTTATGATGCTGCTGTATCTTTCGTGCATCCACCAATCGGTATTTTCCCTCACATTAATCCAGGGGAATTATTTGTATGGACTGGAATCTCAGCAGGAATTGCCCAATTGGGGTTAAATGTTAGCTCTCTAGCTATACGCTATCTTATCGTGGGTCTTATTGTTTGTTTAATTAGAGGGGTTCTTACTGAGATTATCACTAGTATTATCATGAAACAAAAAGGAGGTAACTAATGATCAATTTTATATCACAATTAGGGAGAGGAATGGGAACTGTTATTAATGTATTCTATCAATCTGCCAGAAATGCTTTCGATGTCGTAATGAAAAACGTCATACCATTTATGATTTTTATCAGTATGCTCATTGGTATCATTAGTTCGTCAGCAATCGGTGAAGTAATCGCTAAAGGAGTTACAGGACTAAGTGGTTCTATGATTGGTTTAGTTATTATGGCTTTAATCGGAGGAATGCCTTTCCTTTCCCCATTACTGGGGCCTGGGGCTGTGATGGCACAAGTTATAGGTACTTTGATTGGGGTTCAAATTGGGGCTGGAACTATTGATCCGACTTTAGCTCTTCCTGCATTATTTGCTATTAATGCACAAGTAGGCTGTGATTTTATCCCTGTTGGTTTATCCTTGGGAGAAGCTCAAACTGAAACAATCGATGCTGGTATTCCTGCTGTATTGTTTTCCCGTATAATCACAGGGCCTTTAGCTGTTATTATTGCATGGTTATTTAGTATTAATATGTTCTAAGGAGACAATGATGGCATATCAATCAATTAAAATTTCAAAAGGATCTCATGGTTGGGGAGGTCCCTTGGTCATTACACCCACAGAAAGTAAAAAATACATTTACTCTATCACAGGAGGAGGCATTCACCCTGTTGCTCAAAGAATAGCGGAGTTAACAGGTGCTGAGGCTATCGATGGAATGAAAAAATCAATACCTTTCGATGAAATGGCGGTAGCAGTAATTGATTGTGGAGGATCTGCTCGTGTTGGTGTATATCCTATGAAAAAAGTTTTTACTGTTGATGTTAATCCAGCTTCCCCTTCAGGGCTTCTGGCTAACTATATTACAGAAGATTTGTTTGTTTCTGGGGTTACGATTAACGATATTGAGGAGTATCCTAGTGATTAAATACCAGCTAACTGTTGACACGATTCCTCTGGATATGATGGATGAGTTTGCTATTTTCAACACGTTGATTTTTTTTGACAGTAGTGTTCCATCTGAGCTAAAAGAAATATCCATTTGTCACACTAATACAGGCCTTCAAAAGGAGGTCTGTGTAGGTGATAAAATATATTTTGGGACTAGCGAAGCTACAATACTTGATGTTGGAGAGCACGCCAATAAAAATCTTAAAGAACTAGGACATCTTGTAGTTCTATTTCAACAAGATGAGCAAAAACATCAAGTTGATCTGTCTGGACAAATATTATGTTCAGCAATATCATTCCCTGAAATTACTCCAGGGATTGAAATAAGTATATATGGAGAATAAATAGTATGACTTTACTTAAACTTCTTGAAAAACGAGCTAAAGAGAACAACGACTTAAAGGTCGTCATTATTGGGGCAGGACAAATGGGAGAAGGCATCGTTTGCCAAATCGAGGCAATTAATGGAATGTCTTGCGTTGGTGTTGCCGATATAAATTTAGAAACCGCTAAAAGAGCTTATGAATCTGCTGAGATTTCTAAATCTACTACACCTGAAGCTCTTGCTGTTACAACAAAAGATGAAGCTCAAAAAGCATTAGATACAGGTAAGAGAATTTACACTACGGACTACACAATCTTAATCGGGTTGAAAGGTGTTGATATTGTGGTAGAATCTACTGGGATTCCAGAACTAGGGGCAAAAATTGCCGAAGCATGTATACAAGGAAAACAACATATCTTGCAAATGAATGTAGAAACAGACGCAACAGTCGGTTATATTTTGAAAAAGAGAGCTAACGAGGCTGGTATCATTTACACACTCACTTGTGGTGATGAACCTGGTGCTATTATGGACTTATACGACTTTGCTAAAAGCATGGGGTTTGAAGTTACTTGTGTTGGTAAGGGGAAAAATAATAATCTCGATAGAGAGGCTAATCCTGAATTAGTAAAAGATATTGCCGAAAAGAAGCAGATGAGCCCGAAAATGCTCGCTTCATTTATGGATGGCACAAAAACAATGGTTGAATTGACAGCCATTGGTAATGCTATAGGATTTAAACCAGATGTATTTGGAGCACATGGTCCAAAGGCAACACCAGCAAATCTTGCAGAAGTTTTTATTCCAAAAGAAAATGGAGGTGTCTTCACCAATAAAAGTGGTGTCGTTGATTTCGCTGTTGGGGTAGCTCCAGGGGTGTTTGTAATCTTTAAAACAGAAAATAAAAAGATCCTCCGTGATCTTCAATATCTTTCAATGGGTTCAGGTCCCTATTTTGTATTGTTTAGACCTTATCATATGTGTAACATAGAAACTCCTGTTTCTATCTTGAGAGCAGTTGATAAGCAAGAAACAACTCTTGCAACAGAACGCATTCCCACAATTGATTCTGTAACGGTGGCAAAAAAAGATCTTAAAGCAGGGGAAACAATTGATTCCCTAGGTGGTTTTTGTGTATATGGTATGATTGAAAATGCAGACATGTCTCTCAAAAACAATATGTTACCTGTTGGATTAGCTCCGGGTGCCGTAGTAAAAAGAGATGTAAAAAAGGGTAGTATCCTTACTTATGAAGATGTACAACTAAATGATGATTTTACAATTGTTCGTCTACGGAAAGAACAAGATGTTCTCTCTAAAAAACACTACAATATCTAATTTTTTTTCAAAAGCCCTAGTATTTCTACTAGGGCTTTTTTATTCTCTTACTTAAATCTTGAAACTTTGTTCACAAAAAAAAGACCTAAGAAATATTAGGTCTTTAATGTTATTCTAAAATAAATAAGCTATTAGGGTCTTTTTCCTAGATTTTTTGCTTTAGGGGTGAAAATCATTGGTGTGTTTTCCACACTTTCTACAGCTCCAACAGTATCTTCATCTACAACTTTAACGACGAGGGTACTTTCGCCATTTTTGTAGGTGAGCATACCATCTTTTTCACTTTCTAGCATATAAGTAGCACCAGAGATATTATCATAAGATCCGACTTCGTAGGAAACTTTAACTTCCTCTCCATTTTCGTGGAATTGAATACGGTTCTCTTTCGTGCCAAAGCTGGCTTCCGAAATCATGTCTATAGGGCTTTTAGCTGCTGTACAAGATCCAAGTATGATAAAACATACTATATATAAATAATTCATAAATACTCCTTTTGATTTAAACTATTATAGTATTATAACATTATATAAGATAATTATCTATTTTTTTAATGAGAATATCCTCCTATCAACTAAACAATCTATATTAGTAGATTCTGTCAATCATTTTCCAAACATTGTATTTGTGTGAACTATCAAGACCCTTCAGATAAGCAAAAATGAAAATACACCCTTTAATTATAAGGCGATTTTATTTGTAATAGCTATCATCAATATACTATAATAAATAAGATCCTTATTACAAAATAAAAGTCACTTTATCTGAGAGGTATATATCATGAAATTGCTATCCAAAATTGCTCTATTATTACTCATAGGAGCTTGTTCTTCAAGATCTGAATCAATAAGCGTTGCCGAAGAAGGAGCTAATATCGCTCTTAAAAGATTGGGAGATATTTCTAGCATAACTTTATGGGATAACAGAGTCTCCTTCCATGCTGATTCATTACTTAGAGAAAATGTGAAATATTTATATTTTTCAGAAAATCAATATAAAGAAGTTCTGGCTCAAAGTTATCATGGGAAAGCAGAAGATTATGACAAAAACACAGGTGTGCCTAATGGAAAATTTATTCATTTTAATAATGAACTTGTAGCTCAAATTACAGAAGAAGGACATCTAAACATATCCACTAACTTTATACTATACAATGAGTCTGGGGTAGCAATAAAAAATCTCGAAGGTTTTACCAAAATATATACTTTTACCCCTATAAAAGAACAATACAAGATCAGCACCAAAGACAATGGCTCTGGAAACTGGGAAACGAAATCTGATATGGTCACTAGATATTACCTTATTAAAGAAAGTGCAGACACTCTTCTGATGATAGCTTTAGATAAGTCTATTATTGATAATAGCTATTCAATTGGCTACAATTCTTTAGAAGAAGCCATCAAAAATATAAGTAAATCATCAGTATATACTAAATAATAAAATTTTTAGAAAAATAAAAACCACCTTATTATGAGGTGGTTTTTTGTGTATTCATACTTTTGACTATTTTTAAACAATATTAGTAAACATCTCTTACAAACATTCTTTGATGAATTCGATAGGAAACATTGTTCGTTTGGCTGTTTCTTCGATGGATAAGCCTTGTCTCAAAAATCTCTTTACAACACTTTCCATATTCTCTGCAATCTCTATAATATGCTTATCATAATCATAAAAACGCAAGGATCGCTGACCCCAAGGATATTCTTTGGCATCGTGTAAAAATTCTAGACCTTCTATTTTTCTAAGTTTTTCATTCCAAGCATCAATATCCTCTGCTGAAAATTGTTAGATGGCTTATGTTCTATAAAATTACTCCCTATTAACTAAGAATAATTTGATTGTAGGGAAATACCACCTTCAAAAGAAACGTGAGCTTCCAAGTCCATTACTATTTTTTGTTCAAGGATTGCCTCATAAAAATATTTAGATTTTGCCATATCAGTAACGGCTAAAAGGGTACCACCATATTTCATATACTACACTCCTTATTGTATTCCTATTTATAGATATTAATTTTTATCTATTATATATGGTTACCCATATTATATTTAAAATAAAACTACGAACCCGTGATTGTTCTAGTGATATAGTGCCATAGATATAATCACTAAAATGAGCCCTGTCATTGTTTCCCAATGTAAGGTTTTCATACGTTGTTTAATATTCATATCCATAACGAGTGCTGTAGCATGGAATAAAGTCCCATGGGGAAGATGATCAAATACGATAGCTCCAGCTTGTAACATAGCCGCTGCTTTGAGCCCATTAACTCCACTATCTAATATAAGCTCAGAGAAGGAATTGGCGACCATTGTTACCGCTGCCGTAACAGCTGGGGTAGCAAAACTAAGAAGCATCCCAGCAATAGGGGCTAGAAAAGAGGTGCTAATGTTAAAATAGGATAGTGCTTGAGGCATTAGGGTGACTATTTCTGAGTTTCTAATGACTCCAGCAAGGGTCCCCACACCCAACAATAGAAGAACAATATCTGATATACGGTGGATTCCATAAGTACAAAAATGAGAGAATTGTTTTATTTTTTTCATGGCTAAACACCCAATCAAGGCGCTTAAAGGTAAGAGTATTAAAGGGTCTACACTAATATCAAAAATTCTAGAAATTATCATAAAACCAAAGATACAGATAGGGGCTGTTAAACTGGCTAATAATGAAGGTAAGACTTCTTCGTTTTGTTCTGTGCTATGCTCAATAGCTATGCCTTTATTGGCAATTCTGGATGCGATAATCGTCGTCAATAATATTCCCCCTAAGGCTGGTACTATATTGGCTATTATCAAATCTGTTAGAGGGACTTTGAAGGCGTTCATGGCTACAATGGTATTCGCATTGAGAGAGATAATAGTCCCTGCTTGTCCTCCTCCTATTAGAGCTACTAGTATTGATTCCTTAGAAAGTTTTTTGGCTTTTCCTATGTCTAATGCTATAGGGGCTACCGTCATAATGGCAATATCTAAAATAATTCCCAAACTGGTTAAAAATACGGTGGCTAAGGTAATGGATAATAATAACACGGCGTTTCCGTAGTTTCCCAAGGTGTGAACAATACTAAGTCCAATTTTTTTACTAGCACCTGATTTAATGAGCACGCCTACCAAAACACCAGAAGTCATGATGCGTATGACTGCTGGTATAATATCTGCTGCACCTTCTAATAGGAGAGTGGTGCTTTGTGCTATGTCTTTACCACCAAGGATAGCTCCAATAAATCCCCCTAGTATGAGGCTATAAGGAACATTGAATCCTCTAATAATTAATACGATTACGAGGAGCATTCCTACTAAAGCACCTTCTATGCTAACATATTCTATCACTGTTTGTTTCCTGTTTTATATTTTCAAGTCTCAATTCATGTTGATGAGATATCATTTTATCTGCACATAATATTCTTGTAATTTTTGATCATCAATCAATATATTGTATGTGAATTTTTGTTTTAGAGGATTTACTTCTTCAAATTTTATTAAATAGCCTTTGTTTGATAAAACACTATCTTTATCAAACGTAAAAGTGACATAAGCTTTGTGGGGATATAATTCATAATATTTATCATTTTTAGTTGGTGTAGATTCTTGTTTAAATTCATCATTATATTCATCTTGTGTAGCATAAATAGGATTTTCAAATAAAAATGTGTTATTTCCTTTTTCATCACTGTTTACCCAAGTTTTTTTCCAATAATCTCGTCTTCGTTTATTAGCAACAACAAAGCGAGTGTCTTTTTCAAGATAAGATTGGAGATTATAGTGGTTAGTATCAAAAGTTTCTATAATTACTAAGTATGGAAGTCCGTGCTCCATATTAGCAATTGTTTGTTTTTTAATATGATAATCATCTTTATCTGTAATTTTTACTATCATTTCTGAATTCCTATCTGTTGGAACATTATAGAAACTATTTCCTAAAGCCATTATCACATTCATTTCTCTAGCAACACGTTCACTCATGATACCATCTTCATTCCATAATTCTTTTCCATTGCTTCTATAGGTAGTTAAATCATTAATAAATTCATCAATATAATAAAATTCTTTGTTTTTTTCTTCTAATGGATTAGTGAGACCCTTGAAAATACTTGGGTTTATAATATTTAAGATAAAAAGTACAACTCCAGACACAGTCACAACAATAAATAAATCTAAGAATATATTTCTTGGTTTATCAAATGAATTAAGCATTTTAACTTCCTTGCTAATTATATAATATATATTATATCCTACATCTAACTAAAAATCAATTGCTTTAAAATCAAAAAAAGCCACTCAATGAGTGGTTTTTTCTTGTATTAATATATTCTTCAAAGCAAAATCTTTTGGTTTTTTT
>CAMQVI010000040.1 GCA_947038195.1 uncultured Brevinema sp. | reverse complement strand
GTAAATCCTGCTTTTAATCCAAGAATATTAGCAAGGGCAAAACTTGTTCCCATTAATACCGCATGAACTGCATATAATAATGGAGCTACAAATAAGAAAGAAAATTCTATAGGTTCTGTTACCCCAGTTAATAAAGAAGTTAAAGCAACACTAATAAACAATCCTGAAACAGTGGCTCGGCGTTCTTTTGGGACAGCTAGATACATAGCAAGTGCAGCAGCTGGGAGCCCAAAAATCATTATTGGGTAAAATCCAGCCATGAATATTCCAGCAGTAGGATCTCCAGCAAAAAAACGATTTAAATCACCAACGACTTGTTCTCCATTTGCATTGGTATAAGTACCAAGAGCAAAATAAGCATATTTTTCGATGATATGTTGTAAGCCAAAAGGAATTAACAATCTGTTAAAAACACCGTAGAAGAATAGTCCTATTGCCCCAGCTCCTGTAATCCAGTTAGCTAGATTTTGAATACCATTACTTACCGTAGGCCATACATATCCAAGTCCAATAGCCACGATTACAGAAATTAATCCTGCCATGATAGGGACGAATCGTTTTCCTCCAAAAAATGCTAAAAATATAGGCAATTGAGTTTTGTAGAAATGATTATACGTATAACCCCCAATAAAACCAGCGATAACACCACCAAAAATCAATAGATTATTATCAGCATTGATAACCTTAGTTACAGCAGTAATAATAAGATAAGAAAGAGCTCCTGCCAATCCAGCAGCAATATCTCTATCTTTTGCAAGTCCACCAGCGATCCCAATAGCAAATAATAAAGCTAAATTGGCAAAGATAGCAAGACCAGCTTCCAAGATAATAGCATTATTCATCAAGTCTGGTTGCCCAAGTCGTAACAATAAACCAGCAATAGGTAAGACGGCGATAGGTAAGACCAAGGCTTGCCCTATTTTTTGGAGTTCCGCTAATAAACTTCCAAAAACATTGTGATTTTTCATATTTTTCTCCTAATAATTAATTGTATAATATTGTATTGTTGATTGTACAACATAATACATATTTGTCAATACTCAGGTAGACCTTTATTCAGAATCGTGTGTTTTTAATTTTATTGGCTAAAAGATGCTGGGGGTTTCGTATTTTTCTAAAAGTTCACAAGATTCTTTACCTTTTTGTAGAAGTTTGATATAATGATACTAAGCTTCAATTAAAATAAGAAGAAAAAGGGCATAGAGCCTTGAATATTATAATTGCTTCGCTAACTATAAAAAATAAGAAAGGATATAATAATGAGTGAAATACAAACTTCATGGTTTAACTCTTGTGAAGAGGGAAAATCTAAAAATGTAAAATGTCTTGTGGAAGATGGTTTTGATATTGATACGAGAACAGAAGATGACGAAAGCACAGGCTTGATATTAGCTTCAGAAAAAGGACATGCCGAAATCGTCAAAACACTCATTGCTGCTGGTGCAGATATTAGTGCTAAGGATATTGACGGTAACTCAGCTTTGATGTTTGCCACGAGTCAAGGGCACATAGAAATAGTAAGAATGCTTGTAAAAGCTAAAGCTAGGCTCAATGGACCCAATAAAACAGGCGAAACAGCTTTGGCATTAGCCGCATTTAATGGGCATCTGGAAATAGTAAAAAGCCTCCTCGTTGCTGGTGCTGATATTCTCACTACCAATAAGGACGAAGAGACTGTTTTAATGTTTGCAGCGTTTAATGGGCATAGAGAAACGGTAAAATACCTTATAAGAGCAGGTGTTAATGTCAATGCTAGAGATCTTGAAGGTAAAACAGCTATGGATTGGGCTACCTCTAATGGACATGCAGATATGGCAGAAATCCTCATAAAAGCAGGTGCTGAGCAATAATCCCCCTTTTTAATGATGTTTTCAGCTATAAATAAAAAATTGTATTTATAGCTGAAATATAGTATTATACTTTAATTTACCCTCAGAAAAGAATATAAGAATAATATAAAAACAAGGAAGCAAAATGTTTAATCAAAAAAATTTAACACCACAACCAAAATTAGTAGATTGGTGTCTCTATGGAATCGTAGTTTTAGTATGTTATTTTAGTTTTTTCTACTCTGATATATCTTACACTCTCATCAATGGACTTAATATATGGAATACAACACCTTTTAATTTTTATCAATATAATATAGATATGGGAAAACCTGCTGGTTATCCTTATCCTATATATATTGTTTTTGGTATTTGGAATTTCCCTGTCTGGTTGATTGCTAAAATATCAGGAGTTCCTGTTCAAGCAGGCGAAACGTATATGTATTTTTTATGGGCAAAATTAATGATTGTTTCAGCTGTCTTATATTCTGGTAGATTGGTTTATTTGTTATGTAAAGAGATGGATATTCTTGAAGATTCTGCAAAATGGTGTTCCTTTATTTATTTGAGTTCTATAAGTGTTATTATGCCTGCTTTTGTCATATCTCAATATGATATTTTAACAACAGTATTTTTTTTATTAGGAATTAGAGCTTTAAATAAAAACAATATAAAAATGTTTTTACTGTGGTTTGCTATCTCCATAAGCATGAAAATGTTTTCTTTTTTAATTTTTCTTCCCTTAGTGTTACTTATAGAAAAAAAATTAGATAAAATTATTAAATACTTATTATTAGGACTTTCAATATTTCTAGTATCTACAATACTATCCAGTGTTTTTGATTCAGGATTTTCAAAATCTCAGGGACTCACTAGCATGCTATTTGAGGCAATCTTTAGCGGTGGTATTGTTGGATTTGCTGATTTTGGTATCCTTCCTATTTTATATAGTTTCATTTGTCTTTTTAGTTTGATCAAAATCCCATCTGATGACGATAAAAAATTATGGATAATATGGATCCCTATGCTTAGTTTTACAGTTTTTTATACTTTTCTCGATCTTTTTCACTATTATTGGATGATTGTAATTGCTCCTCTAGCATGTATTACTATGTTTCAAAATAAATCTAAGATAAATTTTTTATTATGGTGTAATACGCTTGCTGAATTTGGCTTAGCCTTACATGCAATGGTAACGCTATTTTGGGTATTTGAGATTACATGGATTAACAATTTAGGTTTATTTCCTAAAATTTTTGGTATAAGCAATCAAGTTTATACACAAGCCGCTTATATTATTCCTAAAGGTATGGAATATATTTTTCCAAATCTCTGGATGGTTTTTACACTATTATTTATAATCACCACCTGCCCAAAAAATAAGATAACAATTCCCACATTTGAAGGTGAATTAAGTAGACCTCTTGTCTTATTTCGCTTATTTTTATCCGCACTCCTTATAGGAATATACTTATTTTGTTATTTTTACACAGGTCCCTTTATAGGGCCTCAATTTCCACAGTAAAATATTCCACCCAATGATATGATGTTTTTGGGACTTGTGCTCCTTATTAGGCATTTGCCACCCATAAACACCTTAGCTATTTATGTGAGAATTTTGGGATTTAATGGATACAATCCTTATTAATGATATTTTAGATAAATAAAGAGAGCGTATAGAATGGCATTTGATTTCAAAAAAGAACACAAAGAATTTTACTCCCCACCTAAAAGCCCCACGATAATCGAAATACCTACAATGAACTACATTTCCATTAAAGGCAAAGGTAACCCAAATGAAAAAAATGGAGAATACCAAGACGCGATAAGTTTACTTTATAGTATTGCGTTTACAATCAAAATGAGCCACAAGGACACTTATAAAATTGACGGATATTTTGAATATATTGTGCCTCCTTTAGAAGGTTTTTGGTGGCAGGAAGATATGATAGAAATTGATTATACACACAAAGATAAATTTAACTGGATTTCAATTATTCGCTTACCTGATTTTGTAACAGAAGGTGATTTCAATTGGGCGCTAGCAGAAACCACTAAAAAGAAGGAAAGGGATTTTTCAAAAATAAAATTTTTAACTTATAATGAGGGTTTATGTGTACAATGTATGCATATAGGCTCTTATAATAATGAGCCTATCACCCTTCAAGCAATGGAAAAATTTTCCCTAGAAAATGACTATATAATTGATATTACTCCACAAAGATTTCATCATGAAATTTATTTAAGTGATCCTCGTAAATGTGATGTGAGTAAACTGAAAACAGTACTAAGACACCCTATTAAAATAAAGGATTAATGTAAGATATAGAATACTAAAAATTTTAGGAAATTAATTTCACTAAAAAAAGAGATCCGTATATTAGTGTAGAACAAATAAAAAATCACCCTTCTTTACTCCCAAATTAGAAATAATTATTACAGAGCTTGTTCTGTATAAAACCTAGGGGTAGAACACATAAGCTATAAAAATAGTTCGGATAGTTGTTGTTAATGGATGGGGAGTACAACAAAATTTTATGGATTAATTTTCTATTAGCTCAATAAATCTACAATCCCATTTTTAGACGGAAGAGTTAATAAAAAATATCTTTATAAAAATATGGAGAATTAAAAAATGGATAGTTTAGAAATAGCCACTTATTTTGATGATACTTGTAATAGACGTATAGATTTAACAGCACAGCTTATAGCCAATGAATTAAATATCATCATAAAAGTTTTACGTACCCCTAATAGTTATCGTTATCAAATTACCTTTGATGGTATGGTTTTAAATAAAAGATTTGATTTTGACCAAGCTAAAGGACTCGTTTTAGAGTTGTGGAGACATATCGATGACGAACAAAAAAGCAAAATATTAAATTCTTGTAAAAAAGGGGGGATGAACTCTTTAATATTAAAAGATAATAAAGAGTCCTTCTTAGCAGAATATCCTCCTCTCATCCCTCCGAATGATGCAGATGACTTCAAGGTAGCTTATCCCCCTCTCATCCCTCCGAATAACACAGCTGACTTTGAGATAGCCCTCCCCCTCATGCCACCAAATGACATCCACACCGATATAGGCTTCCAAGCTCTCATGCCTGAAACAGATAATACCAATATCCAAACATCTACACTCACTCATTTATCCGTTCAAGTATCTCAAAGTACCACCATTGTAGATAAACTAGAAATACTCGAATTAATATCTCTCCTAGAGGACGCTGAAGATAATAACAAAGAAGAACAGTATTTTGATCTTTTTTTCAAACTCCTCAATAAACTTCAAGGAACAGGACTTATTCCCGAATGGCTCGCCCATTCTGCCAACTATGCAAAAAAGTTTTTAGAGTAAAACAAGTAGTATTCTCTATTCTATTAAAAATCCAATCCCTTATCAATACTATTCTATCAAAAAATATCTCCCTACTACTATTTTACTAAGAATCCAGCCCACCTTTGTCCCTTTCAATTATAATCCATAAAAAATAATATTTACAAAATTTCTATTGACAATTCCTTTTTTATGAAGTATAATATATACGTTCATATATCACTAGACTAGAAATAGTCTTTTTAAACCATATCTCATGCCTTTAAAATAAAAATCTAGTTTGAGCTAAAATTTTTTCTGGATTGTAAAAAAAGTAGTAGTACTACCACTTTTTTTTACAAAGCATTGAGTTATCTGCAGATAATTCTTTTTTTATTTTAAAGGCATGTTGATATATTTATTTATTTATAAATAAATATATTTACTCTCGTCTTTATATAACTTTATTATAATTGCCCCTAGCAGTTTGTATATTTTAATTTGACGAGTGTTAGATATAAAAATTTTTAATCGAGACTTGGTCTAGTGAAATATGAACAATACAAACTCTATGGGCAATTATTATTTTCAAGAGTGTTCTTAGAATAACTAGAAAATAATAATTTAGCATATAAAGCCTTAGCTTTTTGCTTGGTTATTCTTGTATTGATTCACAACGTTTATTCTATACAAAAATACCCCCATAGTGTTCAGACACTGCTGGGGGTATTTTGATTAGATTTATGTTTGTGCGGTGTACTATCTAAAAATAGGAAGTACATTGAAAGGAGGTTCACATGAACAAAACAATTAAAGTTGTAGGAATATTTTTCGCAATTATAGGACTGGTATCTTGTGGTGCAATTTCAAGGAAGGATATGTTCAACCAAAAAATCACTATCAAAGATGCAGAAACAAAAGACCGTGTACAGGATGTTCAAATTTTTGTTAATAAAGAGTTAGTAGGGGTTACTGATGAAGACGGAAAAGTTAAATTTTTAGTATCAGAAGTTAATCACAAAAGTACCTACGATCTCGAGGTTAAAAAAGATGGATACATATCTATTATTCTCAAGATCAGTAATAAAGTTGGTGGCGGATACGCCTTTATGGATACAATGGGACTAGTACTAGGATTGGTTCCTGGAATTATCAATCTATCTGTTGATGGAACTTCAGGTAAATGGTATACTTTCAAACGTCGATTAGTACTAAAGCTCAGACCTATAAAAGTAGCTGAACCAAAATAAAAAGCTCCCTTTTTATTTTAATAATACTAGATAAAAGAACCACCTTACTTAGCTTAGGGTGGTTCTTTTTTTTTAAAGATATTTTTGTGTGCTTGATACACCTAAAATCCATCTTATACCGACAAAATCTACCTTTTACAAAGACCATCTAACTATCATTTACTTGTTAGCTATTCTCTATGGCTCTTTTCTAAAAAATCTAACCCCTTATCAAAACCCTTTTTAGTCAAAATAATAAAATCCCACACCATCATGAAAATATTACCCTAGCCCCTCTTTCCAAAATTCTAAAAAACACCTTAAAAGTTTTCAACAAATATCAAAAATTCAGAAAAATTCAGATTCTCTATATATTATAAAATATTATATAAATTTCAAATTTTCAAGCCTCAAATTATCGTTTAATATTTCACTAAAATTGCTAAAAATCCCCTGAAAAATGCTCTTTTTCTAAAAACAATCATTATAAGTGATAAAAAACAATCATATAAATGATTGTTTTTTATTTTTTTTGACACTTAGTGTCAAATTATTGCAACTTTATCAGTAAAAAATGACTTTTAGAGAATTATTTTAAAATCAAAAAAGCCAATAAAAATATAAAATTCTATCTTTTTATTGGCTTTTATAACTGTTAGATAATTTAAAATGAAAAGACTAAACGATTTATTTCTTGTCCATTGCTCTTAAGTGTCGCCCTACTTTGAAATAAGGAGACTTTCTAGCTGGCACATTTACATTCTCGTTAGTTTTAGGGTTTCTAGCAACACGAGCTTTTCTTTGTCTCACTCCAAAAGTTCCAAATCCTCGTAACTCTATACGTTCACTACTGTCAAGCTTCTCGATCTCTTGTCTTAAAGTCTCAATAAACTTAGATACAACCGTGGCAACTTGATATTTAGAAACATTTACTTCTAAAATCTCATCTTGTCCACAAATTAAATTTACTAAGTCTGATTTTGTTAATTTACTCTTTCCCATATCTTTCTCCTATATAATAGTTGTAGGATTTTAGATGTTTATTATTTTTTATATATTAACTGTTATAAATTTTCTTGAAACAAAGTTCCATAGAGGATTTGATGCGAGAGGAAGTGTTTCTAGCGAGTACACCCTTTGCCCAAGCTCTATCAATTTGTTTTTTAAATTCATTTAATTTCAATTGAGCAGCAGCTTCATCAAGAGATTTTTCGTTAAGAACAACTGAAGTATTTCTTCTTAAGTGTCTAATAAAGGTTTTAATAGCTTTATTTCTCATGGCTCTTTTTTCTGTTTGTTTAACACGTTTCTTTGCAGATTTAATATTGGGCACTAGTGTTCCTCCACTATTTTTTGATATATGTTATTATACAATAGATTAGGATAAAAAGTCAAGGGATTGTTTATTTTATCTCTTTAACTAATCTACATCTTTAAGCTTACGATTCTTTTTCGTCCTTCCTTCTTTCCCACCAACTTTTCTTAGAAGTTTCTTCATCTTCAGTCTCACCCTGATCTTCATTGTCTTCTTCAACCATTTCTTCTTGGTCGTTATTGGTTTCTGCTTCTTGACGAAGTTGTTCTAAAAGTTGTTGTTGTTCAAGTGCTTCTATACGTTTTTTCTCTTCTTCTTTTTTACGTAACTCTTCTTCTCTTTGTGCTCTCATCTGTTCATTGAAGTCATCATCTGTAGAAAACACCTGGTCTTCCTTGACCTTAGGGTCTATAAAAGAAATGAGTTCCACTTGTGTATTCGTTTTTTTTCTAGTAATATTTTTAGTACTATAAGAAGATTCCAAAGCAATAAATCTCGTTTTCTTCTGTAAAAGGCTTTGCTTAAAACGAATATCCTTTAAGCTTAAATTAGTTCTAAAAACTTCACCTTCTTTTAACACAGGGTATTGCAGTATATTAGAGCGACCATTTTCGATAACAGGCATAAGGGTAAGAGAAACATCATAAAGAGGTTCTTTAGAAACATTTTTAAAAGAAATTGTTAAAGTCATATCTTCAGCCACTTCACTTTTATCAACTAAAATATTTTTGTCTAAGGCATAAATACTCTTACTATTTTTCCATTTGGATATTAAATCCCCTACAGCTATTACCCATTCATAGGCAGGATAAGGACCTCTATTACCAAACATGGCTCTATAAAAATCTTTGACATAAATAGTATTTAGATCATAATGATGATATAAAGCCAAACTCTGCTCTATCCAATTGTTAACAGCAGACCCCTGTCCAGACACGAGATTATTAAAATCCAAGCAGTATGATAGGATTACCTGAGAGGGGTAGTTTTTAATAGCACTTTTATCAAGAAGAGCAATCTGCGTAGGAAGGTTTTCTATAGAAACGCCTATATCCACAAAGATAAAATCTACTCCCGTGGCGAAAGCCATTTGAATGAACTCAGGGTGAGCACTTAAATCCTCCCCCGTAAAATTCATAAACAAGGGTTTATTGTGTTCTATTTTGGAGAAAATTTCTCTATAATAGCGAACTATTTGGTATTGTTTCCATTTTTGTTCCACATTGGCTAAAGCGGACTGGGATAGCTCTGAGCTATTAGAGGAAAATTCATCATATATCTTATAGTCGGGAAAGAATATCTTTTCTAACCCTACATAATTGATATCATTATTAACCATATGCTCTTTAAGAATAGTGACAAGTTCTTCCTTTCTTTTTTCATCTTTTAAAGAAATTACCGTTCGCCCTGTTTCTTTTTCTTTTTCGGGCATAGCATATTGGTAGCTAAATCGCTGAATATCTAAGCCCTCTATTTCTAAGGCTTGTATCCATAGAGCAGTGTCTATCCCTTGTCGAGAAAATTCCCTAGCTAGAGTTAAACTTTCTTTCAATTTTTCTTCATCCCATACAGAAGAAGAATCATCTGAGGAGAAAGTTTTGGTGATAGCAGAAGGAATTAGCACAGCATTGTTATTAAGAAGAGCAAACCATTGAGACAAACCTGAGATACCCACTTCTTCACTATCAATAGATAGAATATTTCGAGAAGACATAATTTCTTTCGAATCTAGCCCTAAAAAAGCATAGTTATTAGGAAGAGCAAACTTGGCTTTAGGTTTTTGTACACTGATTAATACTTCTTCTGTAATTTCTTGGCTATACATCCGCTCTTCAAAGCTTATTTTAACGGTAAGAGAGCCTTCATAATATACGTCATTCAAAAGAATTGTTTTTTGATACACCTTACTACTAGGCAAGAAATCCATAATAAATTCTGTCTCTTGAGCGATATTTTCCATGATTTTGCCATCAGCATCAAAGATTTCTAAAGTGGGATTTAGATTGCTAATAATAATCCCACTTTCTTTATCTGTTAATAAAAATTGTACCTTGATAGGCTCATAGGGTTTATAGATATATTTATCCGTTTCTAAGCTAAGGTAAAAAGGAAGCTTTATCTGTTTTTGGAGAGTCTCTGTTAGAGAGCTTGTGCCAAGATCTAGATAAGGAAATTGTTCTTTCAATAACTGTGTATATCTGTCATTAAAAGGCTGTAATATAAAAGGAATTATCAATAATATTAGAGCAATAGCGCTAAGTATTATTGCTTTTTTCATTTTATGTGAAGAGTTGTTATCCCCTTGTTTCATAGCTACTCCTGATCTTTTATTTTTCTGGAAATATTAATATACTCTATGATATTATTAAGAGGATAAATCATAATCATAGAAATAATACTAGTATATAGCACAATCCCTACCCACAGCATAAATTTCGGGACTAAATAAGTATATAAAATCGAAGACACAACAATCGATGATACACTAACTAAACTAGTATAAACGCTTAGGACTAAACCTTTTAGAAATAGATTCACTGTGTCCTCCTGAAAAATTGGTATATAAATAATTACTAAATCACTTTACAAAATTAATTCTTTTTAATATAATTTAGGCTTACTAATCAATACTAAATCGGAAAATTATAAATAAACTTAAAGGAATATTTTGTGTCTTATCCAAATTATTGGGATCTTATTATCGTCGGAGGAGGACATGCTGGAATAGAAGCTGCCAACGCCTCGGCTCTCATGGGGGCTAAAACTTTATTACTTAGTTCAAATATAGACCTTATAGGGCATATGCCTTGCAACCCTTCTATAGGAGGCATAGGCAAGGGACAGCTCGTTAAAGAAATTGACGCTTTAGGTGGGCTTATGGGTATTGTTACAGACCAAACCAGTCTTCAATTTCGTCGTCTTAACACCAAAAAAGGTCCTGCTGTACGCTCATCGAGAGCCCAAGCAGACAAAGTCGCCTATAGAACCATGATGCACACTTTACTGTCTCGTTTAGACAATCTCACCATAATTCAAGATGATATCCAAGATATAATCGTTACCAATAATACCATCCAAGGAGTTATTGGACTCTTAGGGATAGAATATCACGCTAAAGCTGTTGTTATTACTCCTGGGACTTTTTTGAATGGATTAATACGAATAGGTGATGTTGCTATTCCCGCTGGACGTATGGGTGAAAATTCTGCTATTAAATTATCAGAACGTATTAAAGACTTAGGCATCACCACTCATCGTTTCAAAACAGGTACTCCCCCACGTCTTGACGCAAGGTCTATAGATTTTTCCCAAACAGAGATACAATTAGGAGACAATCCCCCTCGTCCATTTTCTTTTAGAACAGACCTCGAATCCTTTAACCCCTCACAAGAAGCCTGCTATCTTACCCATACTACTCAGCTTTCCCACAAGATTATTCAAGATAATATTCACCTAGCTCCTATGTATTCGGGAGACGTAGATGCTACAGGGGTACGTTATTGCCCTTCTATTGAAGATAAGGTAATGAAATTTCCCAATCATGAAAGACACCATGTTTTTCTTGAGCCAGAAAGTCGTTCTACAGGGGAAATCTACCCAAATGGTCTCTCCAACGCTCTCCCCATAGACATACAAAAACAGCTTATTCATAGTATACCAGGCTTAGAAAATGCTATTATTACAAGACCTGCTTACGCTATAGAGCATGATTATATAGACCCTAGGGAGCTTACCCCTTGGTTAGAAACCAAAAAAATAAAAAATCTCTTCCTAGCAGGGCAAATTAACGGTACCACTGGCTACGAAGAGGCAGCAGCCTTAGGAATGATAGCAGGGATTAATGGAGCTTTAAAAGCTTCTAATAGTGATCCTTTTATTCTCAATCGTGCGGAAAGTTATATAGGAGTAATGATAGATGATCTTACTACCCTAGGCACCATAGAGCCTTATAGAATGTTTACTTCTAGAGTAGAGTACAGATTAACCATTAGAGAGGACAACGCAGATGCGCGTCTTAGTCCTTTAGGATATAAATTAGGGATTCTTGACTCTAAGGCTTACCATCAATACCAAGAAAAAGAAAAGAAAATCAAAGAATGCTTAGGATTTTTGGATACCACCTACATCACTCCTTCTGATAAATTTTCTTCTCTTTACAAAGATTTACACACTACTACCCCTACTAAAAAAATATCTCTTAGAGAATTATTAAGAAGACCTGAGATTGAGTTTGATACCCTCGAAAAAGCTCTTCAAACCCATATCATTATTCTCCCCTCACTCTCTTTTCTTGAAAAAGAGCAAGTGAGTATAGAGGTTAAATACCAAGGGTACATAGAAGACGAACACAGACATATTAAAGAAATACAGGGGTCAGACAATACTGTAATCCCTAAGGATTTTCCTTATAATAGAGTCTCAGGACTTCGATTAGAAGAAATAGAAAAACTCTCTCAGCTAAAACCACACACTTTGGGACAATTAGCTAGGGTTCCTGGGATAAGGCCTGCTGCCATTCATATTATAGCACTCGTCCTAAAATTTAATGGAGAAAAGGGTATGAATGCACATACTACAGAAGCTCCTACTTGGGGACATAGCTCTAGTAATTATCTTCAGGATATACAAGATTCTTAATTTTTCAAAAATAAAAGACATATTCTTTACAAGGACATGTCTTTTATTTTCATAGGAAAACGCTTTCTAATAGCCGCATAAGCCACTGGAACAATAATCAGGGTGAATACTAGGGCAAAGCTCAATCCTCCGATAACAGAGGTAGCTAAAGGAGCGTAATCTTCACTCCCTTCTCCCATTCCTAAAGACATTGGAATCATTCCTAAAATCGTAGTAAAAGTCGTCATACAAACAGGTCTTATACGTCTTACCCCAGCTTGTAAGGCTGCTTCATCTACAGGAACTTGCTTTTGAATCAGTTGATTCATATAATCAATAAGGACTATCCCATTGTTAATAACAATACCCACTTGTATGACTATTCCTATCATAGAATAAATATTAAGAGAATGCCCTGAAAGATATAAGAGGAGCATAGCTCCTAAAGCCCCAAAAGGAACAGATATCATAATAACAAAAGGGGCTAAATAAGATTCAAAAAGAGCAACCATCAGAGCATAAACAATAAACACAGCCCCTATAAACGCTAGTGTAAGAAGAAGCATACTTTCTCTAGCGTCTTCATAATCTCCTTTAAAAACAAGGATAACACTGGGGGGGATATATACTTTTTCTGATATCTCTACCCTAACCTTAGCCACAATATCAAGGATATCTTTAGCAAAATCTGGTTTAACCCCCGCCCTCAGATCAAGAGACCTTATAGCCTCTGTTCTTTTTATCCAAGTAGGCCCATAGCCTTGATTTAAATCTACAAGACTACCTAGAGAAACAAAGGTATTGGTAGTAGTAGGGATATTAAGATTTTTGAGAGAATCAATAGATAACCTATCCTCTTCTTTTATTCTCACCCTAACATCTATATCATGCCCCGATTCCCCAATAATCGTAGCTACTGTTCTCCCACCAAAGGAAGTGCTAATATTAGAAAAAAGGTCTCTAATGGTAAGCCCAGCCCTTGCTAATGCCACTCTATCTGGGATAGCTTTAACTTCTGGGGTAGCATCATCAGAGGTTTTTCTAGGGTTACTCAATCCATCCATATTACTCAAAACAGAAATAATTTGGTCTGCCACAGAGTACATCTCTTTTAGATCATTTCCTTGTAATTGGAGCGCTAAAGATTCCCCTCCAGAGCGTCCTCTTCGACCCCCTGTAGAAATATAAGTTTTTACAGGATATTTAGCAACCACTCTTCTTACTTTTTCGGTAATATTTTCTAAGGAAGATATTCTTTCTGATTTAGAGAGTAGTTCTATATTCATACGAGATCTATGGTCTGAGGTGCTCCCCCCCCAACGTGTTTTGACTTGTAGAGTAATATGCTTCAAATCATCGCCTATAGTGGTCCTAATATCTTTGAGAATTTTCCTTGAAATAGTTTCGTTATATTCGTATTTAGTACCTAAAGGATAGGTTAAATAAACGCCCATATTACTTTCTTCATTAGGGGGCATGTATTCTTTGGGCATTATATATAAGAGAAGGGCTATAAAAACAAGCACAAGCGCATTTCCCCCTAATACCACCCTTTTTTTATGTCTAATACTCCACTCTAAAGCTTTTTTGTATTGGCTATCTAGACTTTGTAGGATTTTATCATTAAAGCGGGTTTTTGTATTATTTTTATTATCAAAGGCATCACCTATGGGGATTTCTTTGATAATAAGGGAGCAGAGCATGGGAACTAGGGTAATAGAAATTAGGAGAGCCGCTAATAGTCCCACTACCACACTGGTAATTAAATCTTTAAATAATTGAGCTGTTTGTCCTTCCACAAAAAGAATGGGAAAAAAAACAGCTATTGTTGTAAAGGTAGAAGCTGTAATAGCCAGCCACACTTCTTTGGTTCCATTAATAGAGGCAGCATACTTCCCTTCTCCACGAGATCTGTGATTAAATATATTTTCTAAAACCACAATAGAGGAATCCACCATCATGCCTACAGCTAAAGTAAGCCCTGAAATAGACATAATATTAAAAGTGGTATCCGTTAAAAACATAGCTATAAAAGTAGTGATAATCGATGTGGGAATAGACAGCCCTAATACGACAAGAGAACGCCAATCCCAAAGATAAAAAAACATAATAAGAAGGGCAAAGAAAGCCCCTTGAAGGGTAGCTTGCGTAACACCATTAATCGCAGCCCTAATATCATTAGCAGTATTATACACTTCTTTAATCTCTACTCTAGGGGGAAGCTGGGAACGTAGCTCATCTAGGTGTTTTTGTATAGCTCTTTCCATGAGCACATTATTAGCCCCAGAAGAAGGAATTATTTCTAATAAGACCCCCCCTCTCCCAGCTTTAGTAGGAGATTCGTCGGTTAAATCAGGCCTTGTTACAAACATTCTGGGATTGTCTTCTTTTGCTCCATAATATATATCAGCAATATCTTTAAGAAAAACAGGAATACCTTCTCTATAAGAAACAACAATATTTCTAAAATCCTCTAAATTTTTTAGTTCAGCATCTGCTCTTATTCCTATTTTTTTTGCACCTTGGTAAATATAGCCACCAGATGAAGATATATCATTGTTTCTAACAATTTGAGCTATTTCTTCAGCGCTTATATTGTAGGCTTGGAGGCGATTTTTAGTTAATTCAATATGTACTTCTGTTTCTATTCCACCAGAAATAGAAACCTCTCCCACGCCAGACACTTGTTCTATAGATCTTTTAATTTGGTTTTCAGCGATATCAAAAGCAGTAGCTGGATCATCTATCCCAACCAATAAAAACCCTATAACAGGATTGTCATCAGAAGAATATTTAAGAATTTTTAAGGTGCGAATATCATCAGGGAGGTAGCCTCTTACTAAATCTAATTTTTCCCTAACATCGAAAGTGGCCTTGTCTAAATCCTGTCCCCAAGTAAATTCTAGCCTTACCGAAGAGCTCCCTTCTCGAGAAACAGAGGAAATCTCTGTAATGTTCTCTACTGCTGCTAAGGCACTTTCGAGAGGTCTCGTAACAGAAATCTCTACTTCTTCGGGGCCAGCCCCTGAATACTCTGCATTTACTGTAATAATAGGATATTCTATATTGGGTAAAAAATCAACAGGAATATTAATGGATACAACAATCCCCAAAAACATTATAATAAAAAGAAGCATGGACATAGCGATAGGTTTTTTAACAGACAGTTCAATAATAGATATAAGTCATCCCCTTAATATCTATTATAGCATATTATCGTATTATTTTAAACAGTTTTAAAAACCCTCTAAATAAAGAGAGTAAGTACCCAAAAATAGAAGTAAAAAAAATAGTATATTTCCAAAATGAGTATAAGGTCACTTTAGCAAGGATTTCAATCAATAAAATGACCTTTTATAACATAAAAATGACTCTTTTTAGAGAAATAGTCATTTTTTTTGACTTTAAAAGGGTTTATTTTTGGATTTTATCATTTTTTTAGAGGTTTTTTTATAAAAAATACTACAAAATTTTATGATTTTTAATTGTCTTTAAATGATAGCTTTGCATTCTGTGAGTAGAATATTTTTTAGAATGAAATCCCAAAATGAGATTTTTATCTTGAAGTTATTAAAAAGTTGAAAATTCGTTTTTGATATAAAATATTTTTTCTTTAAGAAGAATTTTT
>CAMQVI010000039.1 GCA_947038195.1 uncultured Brevinema sp. | reverse complement strand
CCTTTAGGGAATCCAGCTTCTTCTACTAATTTAACCATAAATTCAGAAGTAAGAGGCACCTTTTCGGAGGATTTTAAGATGAATGTATTCCCTGTAGCAACAGCATAAGGGGCAAACCAAAAGGGGATCATTGAAGGGAAATTATAAGGCCCAATAGCCATCATAACGCCTAGAGGTCGTCGAATCGCATATTCATCGATATCTCTAGCAATATCTTCACTATTATACCCTTGCATGAGAGTAGGGGTTCCAGCAGCAACTTCGATATTTTCTAAAGCTCTCATTACTTCACCTTTGGAGTCTGCAAAACTTTTACCAAGTTCAAGCATTACCAAACCAACAATATGATCAAAATTTTTCTCGAATAATTGTTGTAATTTATATAAGTATCTTGAGCGTTCTACGGGAGGAGTTTTACGCCATGTTAAAAATGCTTCATGAGCTGTTTTAACAGCTTTTTCTACTTCATTTTTATCAGAAAGAGGAACTTTAGCAATAACTTCTCCTGTTGTAGGATTGGTAACATCTAGGAGCTCACCTTTAGGCACATACCACTCTCCATTAACATAATTTTTTACAATATGGTTTTTTTCTATAATCATTATAATCTCCCTGTGGTAATGTTTTATTTTTATTGATTTCAATATTTAAGCTTGTGGTATCATATATTTTCTAATGATTTTAATTAAATCATCATAACCTTCACTGAACTGTTGTAAAGTACGTAAGGTTGCACCATAGCAATCAAATTCATCTATCGTTAAGCCATCTTCTTGATATGCTTTGCGGAATTCTTTGAACTCTAATAATTGCTCTAAAACATAAGAAGGTAAGGCACTACTCATGCTATCTTTAATTTCCATATTAGAACTGTTATAATAGACTTGCCATTTATAAGGTATAGTATGTAAAATATCTCCTCCCATTAGCTCACTAACATGGTACAAGTTACGGTAGGCAGCATTTAATATTTTAGATTTATATCCTCTTTTTTGAAATATTTCATAGGCATGTCGGATAACTAAAACACCCGCAAGTTCATAAATTTCAGGGCTAAGGATTTTATTTTCTCGGGGGACAACTGTTTTCATCCAATCATCAACTCGTCCACCCATAATAGTGATTACAGGGGTGATTTTAGAATTATCTTTTCCTTCAGCCTCTCTTCTTTTCAAACCTCTTTCTACAGCTTCCGCAGCTGCAACAGCTTGAGTAACAGAAAAGGAAACAGTTGCATTGATTGACACACCTAGATAAGTGGCTTCTTCAAATGCAGGAACCCCAGCTTTTGTGATAGGCATTTTAACCTGTATATTTTTAGCAAGTTTGTGAAAATGAACAGCTTGTGCCACCAATAATTCTGTATTACGGTAAAATTTTGTATTCGTTTGAATAGAAAGTCTCCCAAATCCTTGTTTTGGATCAAAAATAGGTTCTAATTTTTTAGCCCCTAAGATAGCCATATACTCTAAAGTTTTCCAAGCTATTTCATCTTCCGTAGCACTTGTTTCTGTCGCAATTGTATCTTTAATAAATGCTTCATATCTTTTTAAATCCTGCTCTAAAACGGTTTTTGCTATTACAGGATTGGTTGTAGCTCCCGTAGCTCCACGCTCGATAGCATAATCTAGCTCCTCTAGATGGCAAGAATCGTTCCAGTACCTAGTTTTGGTCGTTTCAATCATTTGTTTTAACTTATCCATTGTATCCTCTCTTTTATTATAGTATTTTTTTTCATGTTTCACATAAATAGTATGTTTTCCCCCTATCAATATCTTAGTATACACTATAAAAATAAAAGAGCAACAATTATTTTGTTTCTTGTTTCACTTCAATGTAAATAATTTTATTATAAATATTTACATTGAATTTTATTATAATTAATTAACATGTCCTTATAATGATTGTGTATTATTCAATTTTGGGGTATACTCTAATAATAAATATCAATTTAAATAGGCGAGCGCATTATGACTATTAGAGAAATTGCAGCTCTTACAGAGCTTTCCTCTTCCACTGTGTATCGAGCTTTGAAAAATCCCAAAAAAGCAAAACCACAAGTGTTAGAACTAATTAACAGTACTATTAACACACCTTATCAAACTAAATCTCCCCTTAAAAAAGTTTATATTATTCTCCCTTATCTAAATACTTTTTACACTTATTTTATTATCCATGCTATTACTCTTTTTGCCCAAGAAAATATTATGGCAGTACCTTTTATTTCTGATGATGATTTGGATAAAGAAACCAAATTTCTAAAGTCTCTTCCTCTATCTTCTAGAACAGGATTATTATGGTGTCCAGTATCTAATAGTGCTAATCACCCTTTTTTAAAAAGAAAAACAAACAAAGTGCCTTTGGTGCTTTTATATAGACAATTAAAAAATTATAAGGCAGATATTGAAATTATGCAGAATAATATAAAAGGTATTCACAGCATATTTATTGATTTTATACAGCAAGGATATTCAAAAATTCTTCTTCTTAACGGTCCTATAACCAAAACAACAGCCTCTGAACGGATGTCAGAATTTCAAAACGTGCTCTCTCAATTTCCTCATATACAAGGAGATTATGTTACAGCTGATTTTAATAGTTGGGTTAGTGCTTATCTAGCTTTAAAAAAGATACCTGAAGCTGATTTTCAGTATGATGCAATTATCTCTACCAGTGAATTTTTAAGTTATGGTTTATTAAAATTTTTAAAAGAAAAGAATATCTTCATCCCCGAAGATATTAAAGTGGTTACTTTTGACTATACCCCTGTTTTTGAAGCATTATCAATAAAATCCTTAGATTTTCACCCAGAGCAAATTGCCCTTAAAGCAGTTCAAAGTATCATAAAAAAAAGTATAGATCCTGATTATAAAGAATACTGTGATTTCATAGCGGATTAGTATAAAATATACGTTCCTTTTCAAAGTATTTAGAGATAAATTTTCAGCTATAATAATGTTATGTAGTCTTATTATATTTATCAGAACAAAAAAAGCTCCTATGTTCTAAATAAGAAACACAAGAGCCTTACCCTCTTAAAAGTTTTACTTTTTACGCTCTCTAAAGAGTGCAATCTGCAGCTATTATCTACTATTCTTCAAAATGAAAATCTTTTAATAGAAGTCAGTAAATGCTCCACCGTAGATGAGATCCATACCTTGATTTCAAAAAAATAATATTTCCGAAATAGGAGACCCCCACTTATGATGGGGGTTTTTTTTATGCTTTTTTAGAGATAATCTTTTATTCATATAATAACTACCCCTAGTATTATCAATCCCCCTCAATTAATACTCCATTCTTATTGCGTTTATATATAAAGGATAGTATAATATTTATTATATAACGAGGTTGTTAGCTATGACATTAACCACACAAACTATTAATGAAATCTTAAAATCAAAGAAATTATCTGATTATCCTATTGACCCCACACATATAAGCCATTTTCAAAAGCCTCTCAAAGAATACATAGATGAAATACAAAAAATACAAGACACAGCCTCAGAAGAAACACAAAAACAAAAACTAAAAGATTTATTATCTACTATGGGTAATTATCAATACGAAATGAATCATGATAGCATAGATTTATCACTATGGCATCAAAAAAAATTAAAAGTAATCATAGAAGCAAAAACAAAAAAAAATACAGAAATGATTACAGATGATGAACTGAATAAAAAAGCCTTTCAAGAAGCTCTATACTATTATATGGAGCAGTCCAAAAAAGAACAAAACGAAATCACTTACATAATGATTACTAATTTTCAATATCTCTATCTTTTTGAAGAAAAAGAATTTCTAAATTTAACTAAAAAATCCTCTATTAAAAATGCCTTCACACAATATTATAAAGATAAAGACGGCTTTTATAAAAAAATCAGTGAGCTTAATATTGAGACTACTATCACAGCCACCAAGATAGACCTCTTCAATGATGATAGCACCTTGATTTATAGAATCTTTGATAAGCCTTTATTATTAAACCAAGCACTAGAAAATGATGCCAATGAACTAAATAGAGAATTTTATCAAGAGCTACTTCATATCATAGGACTACAAGAAAAAGATAGTAAACTTCTTAAAAGTACTATCAAGAACACCCTCCTAGACTTAACAGAATCCCAAATAAGCACCCACAAAAAAGGCGAAGAATTATTTGAGACGGCATTAGGATTAAATATATTGTGGCTCAATAGAATACTCTTTCTAAAAATATTAGAATCTCAACTAAAAGTTTTTCGTAATGACCCCGACTTTCATATTTTGGATTCTAAGCACATTACAGACTACTACTCACTATCAAAATTATTCTTTGAGATATTGTCCAAACCTAGAACAGAAAGACACAAGGACGACATAAAATACGATACAATCCCTTATCTTAATAGCTCTCTCTTTGAAGAAACAGAATTAGAAAAAATCCGTGATTATGGTATTTGTGATTTAGATATAGATAGACCCCTCAAAATCAAATCTGATAGCGTACTTTATAATGATAAAGACTTTACCAAAAAAGAATTAAACTTATTAGAATATCTACTACGCTTTTTGAATTGTTTTTCTTATAATAGTGATAGCGATAGTGTGGATAAAAACACGCTCATCAAATCTTCTGTACTGGGTACTGTCTTTGAACGATTGAATGGATACAAGGACGGCTCACATTTTACCCCTGCTAGTATTACCATGTATATGTCAGAAAAAGTCCTGCAAAAACGTATCATTGATATTTTTAATAAAGAATTTGCTTTGGAATTTGAAGATTTCACAGAATTAAGCACCCATGTTTTTCGTAATTATAGTGCAGGAGCAGAGAGGCAAAAAGCCCAAGCCCTCGTAGATAATATGACTATCATCGATCCAGCCGTAGGAAGTGGTCACTTTTTGGTGTCTAGTTTGAATGAGCTAATCAAGATCAAAAGCCAATTAGGATTATTACATAAAGATATTAAGGTGTCTATTGATAATGATGAATTGATTATCAAGTCTAGTTTTGGAGATAATTTTGTCTATGAGAGAAGAGAGGGCAAGATCTCAGCAGAAAGACAGGAGATACAAAAAGCGATTTTTGAGACTAAAAAGCATATCATAGAAAACCAATTATACGGCGTGGATATAAACCCAAATTCTGTTAATATCTGCCGATTGCGTTTGTGGATAGAGCTATTAAAACACACTTATTATACGGATAGTGATTATATCAATCTCGAAGTTTTACCCAATTTGGAATTTAAAGTGATTACAGCGAATAGTCTTATACGATTACACGCTAATGTTGATTTATTAAAGAAAAATGATGTGGATAAATATAAAAGTCTATTAAAAAGTTATTATAATTCTACTACTTCAAAAAAAGAAGCCTTAAAAAAAGAAGCCACAGCATTAATCGAAGATATTAAAATAGATGCTATTGATTTAGTGGACACAAAAGATGATAAGAATAAAGAACTCATCAAAAGTTATGTGCCATTTAATACTGTAAAATCATGTCATTTTTTTGATAGTACGCTAATGTTTGGTATCGAAAAGTTTGATATAGTAATAGGAAATCCCCCCTATGTATCTAATAAAGGTATATCCTCTACTATGATGAGTCAATACAAAGAAGAATATGGTATTCAAGACGATCTCTATAACTATTTTTATACTAGAGCTTTTGAATTCTTAAAAGATGATGGTATTTTAGGCTATATCACTTCTAACACTTTTTTAACATTACAAAGTAAACAGAAATTAAGACAATTTTTACAAAGTAAAAAACTTATAGAAATGAGATTAGTAGATAATGTATTTGAACATGCTGAAGTAGAGCCTGTTATTGTAATTGCATATAAATTAAAAAAAGAGGTAGCACCCCCATACCAATTTAATTATGTAGATAATAGAAATCAAGCTATTCTCTATGAAGGAAATAATATTCTCATAGATATAAAAACCTATAGAGAAGCTCCAAATCAAGTGTTTTTTACTCCAAATAAGTACAATATGATGATTAAAGATAGGTTTTTAGGGGTCGTACAAAGTAATCTGCAAAATTACTGGGATGCTATCAAAACAAGCTCTGCTATTGAAAAGAATAAAAAACTTTTAGATAAAGATTATAGAAATAATCTCAAAGCTGGAGATATAGCATTACTAGGATTAATTACAGACGGTGGACAAGGACTAGCTACAGCAAATAATGGTTTTTATATAGGGGTAAGAGAAAGTAATAAAGACTCAGAGCGTACCTATCAACAACGCATAGAAAAAATAGCAAAATTCAACAAAGAATTTTCTACTACTCATGACATTACAAAAATGACAGAACTAGAGATAAGAGCATTATTCTTAGCATTAAAAACAGAACATGGACGAGATATTTTTGGTCAAGGTTTTCTCTATCAGATTATTAGTGATGATGAGATCGCTGATGTCCATACACTCACTCAAGACGAAAAAGATAATGGTATCAAAGGAGAGCGAAGCTTTGTACCTTATGATAAAGGGGACAAAGACGGTAATCGTTGGTATATGCCTACTTCTTACTGTATCAACTGGTCTATAGAAAATGTAGCATTCTTAAAAATAGATCCTAAAGCTCGTTGGCAAGGTTATACTTTCTTTTTTAAAGAAGGTTTTTGTTGGAATGATATTAATGGAGATAAAAATACAAATAATTTAAAAGTTAAAGACTCCTCTCAAGGTGTAAATGACGTTAAATCTATGAAAATTTGTAGTTTATATAGCAAGTGTTCTAATAAATATATAATATGTATTATGAATAGTGAATTTATGAATCGTTACACAGAGACTTTTATTAACTTTACTATCAGTTTTCAAATTAATGATATGAGACAAGTACCTATCATCATACCGACACCTAAGCAATTAGAACAAGCCGAACTGCTTTTTGATAGAGCCAAAGCCATAAAAGATCAACAAATACAAACGCTCATCACTAAAGATATTGCCGACGAACAACTAGACACCCTACAAAATGAAGTAGATGATTTTGTCTATACTCTCTATGGGCTTAGTGAGGAAGAGATTGAGATTGTTGAGGGGGGGTCGAATCATTGCTAAATTTTATAGAGTAAAGTATAATATTATTAAAATTAACACAGGTAGAATATAGGAACAATTTATGTATAATTATCTCGATTTATTTGCCGGTGCAGGTGGCTTATCTGAAGGATTTGATCGTTACGATTTTCAAGCTTTATTACACATCGAAATGGAGAAATCTGCATGTGATACATTATGCACCCGTATTGCGTATACATATTTGAAAAAACATAATCAATTAAATATATATGAAGATTATATATCTAATAAAATAACACAAGAAGTTTTTTATTCTTATATTCCCTTCGAACTTTTAGACAAGGTCTATAATGTAACATTATCTCAAGATAATATGGCTATAGTAAAAGATAGGATAGCTCAAGCTATTAAAAAACATGGTTCATTAGATATTCTTTTAGGAGGTCCACCATGTCAAACTTATTCTGTGGTTGGACGATCAGTACAAAAAGATAAAGTACATAATGATGCTAGAAACTATCTATTTAACTTATATGTTAGTATTTTAAAAGAATTCAAACCTAAGATATTTGTCTTTGAGAATGTCACAGGTTTGTTATCTGCTAAAAACCAAGATAATGAATTATATATTGACTTAATTACAAAAGCTTTTAAGGACGCAGGATATATTTTTGATAAAAAAATACTCAATGCTAGAAGTTTTGGCGTTCTACAAAATCGTAGACGAGTTATTATTATAGGGTGGTTAAAAGAGTTAGATTTTTCATACCCCCAGTTTTCTGATAATGTGGATATTACTCATCTGGTTAAAGAATTACTGATTGATTTACCTTTACCTAAAGTAGATAAGTACACAACAGATAACATACCTACATATCTTTCATCATTCAAAATTAGAGAACCTAACGATATATTAACCCAGCACTATACGAGGAATATTAATACAAGAGATCAAGAAATATACAAATATGCTATATCTTTATGGAATGAAAATCAAAAAAGATTATCATATAATGAGCTTCCGGATCATTTAATCACACATAAAAACAAATCTTCTTTTACAGATCGATTTAAAGTATTAGCGTCTGATCTTACATACACTCAAACAATTTTAGCTCACCTATCTAAAGATGGACATTATTATATACATCCAGATATAGAACAGAGCCGATCTATTACTATTCGAGAGGCTGCACGTGTACAATCTTTTCCTGATAATTACTTTTTTGAAGGAACGATGACTCAAGCATTTAAGCAAATTGGGAATGCTGTACCTCCCTTAATGTCACAAGAAATAGCAAAAAAAATAAAGGAGCAATTAGATGCAACAAACACAAAACGTATTTAGACCAAAAGCTCGAATTATTCACACTATAGGTAAAGAACTAATCGCCAATCCAAATATTGCCCTATTAGAGCTTATTAAAAATTCATACGATGCTGATGCTAAATCTGTCAATATTAATAATTATATGGAAGGTACTATACGTCATATAGTTATTTCTGATGACGGTCATGGAATGACTAAAGACGATATAGAAAATAAATGGTTGGTACTTGCAACAGCAAACAAAAAACAAAAAACTATTTCTCCAGAAGGAAGAATTCTACTAGGTAATAAAGGAATTGGACGATATGCTTCTGCTTTATTAGGAAATCAATTAAAAATTACTAGCTATACTCAAGATGAAATTGTCACCTTGGAACTAGATTGGAATCAATTTACCGAGGATAAATTTTTAGATGAAATAAATATCAGTATCACTACACAGCCTAATAATCAAAACCCTACTGGTACCACTATTGAAATTATAAATACGACTAGTGACAATTTATTTAGTGATATTAATGAAGAAAAACTGGAGCGAGATTTAAGTGTGCTTATTGACACAGAACATGAATTTTGTATTTCATACCAAGATGTTATAATGCAATCATATCAAGAAAAATACCCTGAAGTTATTAAAGAACTATATCATTTTAGAATGCAAGGTACTATTAAGGATGATGGTACTATACAAGCGACATTTACTATTAAACAAGATGATATCATTATGGAAACAAAAGAATTTAATAGTAGTGACTTTGTTGCAGTTTCTGATCTATCAAAGATTGGGACAGTAAATTTCGATATTAAAGTATTTAATAGGGATAAATGGGGAAAACAAGATTTGGCAAATATAGCTAATGTACATAAGATAGATGCTATTTTAAATAAATTATATGGTGTAGCTATATATAGAAATGGGGTATCTTTGCAACCATATGGTACAACAGATTTTGATTGGTTATTATTAGATAAAGAAAGAGTACAAAGTCCTAGTGGTCGATTAGGTAATAATCAAGTTTATGGTATTATTAATATTGACTCTGAAGAGAATTCTGGATTAATAGAAAATTCTTCTCGTGAAGGTTTACGATATAATGATGCATTCAAAAGTTTTTTTGAAAAAATGCGGTATATTGTGCAAATTATGGGTCAGGAAAGAGCCACATATCGTAAAGGATCTCCACCAAACAACCAAACAGTTGTAGAAAAAATATCATCTGAGCTCGACGATGTTATTATGTTAAAAAAAATAATGACTCCAGAAATAAAAGAATATCTTGATGCAAAAAAAATACCAGAGTCAGAACAAGACGACTTAATATTACGTATTCAACTGCCTACTGTAGATAAAATGGAAGAGGCTAAAAATATTTATATTCAAGAAATTCACAATTTAGAGATATATGCTTTATTAGGAAAATTAGTTTCTAGTGTCTCTCATGAACTTGCAACTCCTATATTGAATATCAGATCAGCTCGTAAGATAGTAAATGATGAAGAATCACAACTAATAGAAGAAATTAGAGATCGTATTAATAGAAAACTTACTATTTCTATAGACTCCTTATCAAATCTAAAAGAAATGATTAAACCATTGTCAGAATCTAAGAAAAAGTTAGAAGAACATGATATTTCTAAAGTAATAGACGAAATATTAGATACTTATAAAAAATCAAATCAATATAATCATATTGAATTTTCTGCTCAACTTCCTACAACTACTATTAAATGTTTTGAAGCTGATATTTATGCTATTTTACATAATTTAATTGATAATAGTAAGTACTGGTGTGATAAAAAAAAGATTAGTCCCAAAATTGATATTTACATTAAAGAAAATACAAATAACATAGAACTTCACTATCAAGATAATGGACCTGGTGCTTCGCCTAAAATAATAGACAGAATGTTTGAAATTGGTATTACATTAAAGCCTAATGGGTCTGGGCTAGGTTTACCAATCATCACTTCATTATTAAATAGAATTGCTGGAACTATTGAATATGTCCCTGGTGAAATAGGTGCCCATTTTTGTATAAAAATACCAATGAATAAGGAATAGTAGTATGAAATTTTTAATTATTGATGATGAAGTATATACAGCTGGGTTTGAATCAATTCTAGAAATATTTGCAGAGATTTATAATAATGTATTTGGTCAAGATCCTTTATTTCACTTAGATCCTGCTATAAATAAAGATATAATAAGTTCAAAGATTCCATTTGAAGATAATCCAGAAAATTCTCACATTATCTGTACAAATGATCCTTTATTTTTAAAAGATCTCCCCCAGATAACTCTTATATCTATAGATTTGACAAATAAAAGTGGTAGTAGCTATATAAAACATTTAGAAAAGACCCTTGGTGAAAAAAAACCTGTATATGTAATTGCATTAACAGGAGATATGAAAACTCACCTAGATACAATGGAATTATATAAAAAAGAATATCCTTACTTTGAATATGTTAAAAAAGATAATTTTATAGATGATACCCCTATGAGAGAAACTATACAACAAGGATGTAAGGCTATTAGTATTCTATGTAATACAACTTGTGAACTTATAGAAAAAGTAAAAGAGCTACAATCAAACTTATACCCAGAATTTTTACAAAACTCTGATATTATCTCAAATGTAGATAATGAATCTGGAGAACGATATATAACCACTATCCTAAAAGAGTCGCTATATAATGGAGAATATCTTGATACAAAACATCAATATTTTGAAAGTTATATCCCTGTATATAAAAAAGAAATTTCTTTGGTACGTAGTCCAAATAAAGAAAGCCGACAAAACGATTCTGATGTTAGATTTGGTTTAATTGTACAAAAAGATTCAATCTCCTATATTTATATATCCCCATCATGTAATATGCATGGTATTAAAAGTGGTAAAATCAAACATGTACAACTATTGGAATTAAAAGATGGTGTTTCAAACTCTTCTCCTTCCAATCCTTCTGATCCACTTATTGTTCTTAAAAAAAGCACGACTGATTCGGATATATATCAACATATAGACCCTATAAATTTTGATTCTGAATGTGTTGTATTAAAGAAGCAGAACAAAATACCTGAATCTGAGCAACAACAATATCTGATAAAAAAAACTCAGGAACTGGATAATACTAATCCTCTCCAAGGATTTAAAATTGAAGCTTATAGCATAAATCCTTCGCTTTCTCAATATTTATGTGAAATTGTAAAATATAATACCCCTGGTAAATTCTGGAGTATGAATTTTACTGATATACGTAATATCCCAATAGAAGAGTTTTGTGCAGATTACACAAAACAAGCTATCTTAGTTGAAAGTGTTGCAAAAGATGTACAACATAAATTTTCTAGTTATTATGGAAGACCAGGGAGTATCGATTTTCATAAATCTAATATATAATTAGTACAGTTTTTTCTTTACGAACTCAGATTACTATATCCCCTAACTCGATTTCATAAATGCTACGCTAGAGGTTAATAAGGGGCTATGCTTTAGTACCCCTTATTAATCCCCTAGCGCAGCATGGAGATTTAAACCAGATTCCTTGTGTCTCTAGGGTAGGCATTTTAACTCTTGTTAAGACAATCCCACCAAATCAAAGCTCCCACTACTCAAAATCACCTAGAAAGAAAAGGGGGGACACTATGAAATCTCTTTTAAAAAACAAGTCCCCAAAAAACACAATCTCAAAATCATTCCAAATCCCTCTCCTTTTAATATCAAGTGAAAAAATAGGGAAAAAAATATTTGAGGGCAAATACAGAATAAATACTATATACCTAAAGATTCAAAATTACAATATGAAAACACAACACACTTTGATGATAAAATCACAGATATTATTTATGCTACTACAAAAAAGACTCCTCTATTACAAGGAGCCTTTTTATTAATTAATACTATCTAATCTCGCCTTCTTTTATTTCTTTTATAAGAATATCATAGTTGGGATCATTAAGAAAATTGACAATTGTTCTGATTTTTGCTTTAGGAGCAACACTATATGCTCTTTCTTTTAAATTATTATGGCAAATTATCAATTTTGTATTTTTTGGGACAGTATCAATCGCCATATGTGTAACTTCAAATTTCAGACCTGCTTCTTCTAATTTCTTTTTTAAAATTCCAGCTCCCATCGCACTTGATCCTATACCAGCATCACATGCGAATATAATTGTTGTTAAATCTTTAATATGGAGAACTTCTGAATTTTGAATAGTTTTATTTTCCATAGTACTATTTGGTACTTTTAACATATTTGCAATATCAGCACTTAATGTTATATCTTCTTCGCTATCTACTGATTTATCTAATTTTAAAAAGAATGCTGCAGTAAAAAAAGTAACAGTTATTCCTGCTATTATACCTGACATCACAGGAATAAATCCACCTTTAGGAAGCATTATTAAAAAAGAAATAATACTACCAGGGTGAGGATATCCAGCTAAACCTGCACTAGTTAATACCCAAGTGGAAATTTGAGCCATACCTCCTAAAATTATTGATAAAAATAAAACAGGTTTCATTAAAACATATGGAAAATATACCTCATGAATACCTCCAATAAATTGAATAATTAATGCAGCAGGTGCTGATTTTTTTGAGACTCCTTTCCCAAAAATAGAATATGCTAATAAAATACCACATCCAGGAGCAGGACTTGATACTAACATAAAAAACAATGTTTGCTTCTGTTTTAAAATATCAAGAGCACCTAAAGGAACAAATATTCCTTGATCAATAGCATTATTTAAAAATACTACTTTTGCTGGTTCGATAATAATAGCTAGTAATGAGATAAATCCTGCTTCAATAATTTTATTTATGGTTAACATTGCTAACTCTGTAGCACTAGCTATTATTGGGCCGATAATATAAAAAGCACCTATGGCGAGTAGCATTCCTAAAATACCTATAGAAAAATTACTTACAAGCATTTCAAAACCTGACTTTATTTTACCTTCTAAAAGCTTATCAATTTTTTTGATAGCATATCCTCCAAGAGGTCCTAATACCATCGCAGCTAGAAACATTGGAATATCTGAGCCCACAATTGCACCCATTGCTGCTACGGAACCAACCACACCTCCTCGTTGATCATAAATCAACCTGCCTCCTGTAAAAGCTATAAGAATAGGTAGTAAATACGTCAGTATAGGAGAGATCATTGTTGCTAACTCTTTATTCGGAAACCACCCTGTTTCGATAAATATTGCTGTAATAAGCCCCCATGCTATAAAAGCTCCAATATTTGGTATTACCATACCAGCTAAAAATCCACCCAATTTTTGTATTTTCATTTTTAAATTCATATTTTTCTCCTTCTATTATCCTTCTATTTTCAAATAAGAAATATAATTAAAACATAATATCTCCACCATTAACATTAATAGCCTGTCCCGTTATATATGCAGATTGATTGCTTAATAAAAAGAGTGCAGTATTTGCTATATCTTCTACTGTTCCTAAACGCCCAAGAGGTATTTTTTTTCTAAAATATTCCATTACATCTTCAGGATTCATATTCTTTTTTTTAGCATAGTCATATTTTTGATTATCCCACATAGGAGTATAAACTACCCCTGGACAAATTGCATTCACCCTTATATTTTTTTCTCCAAATTCTTTTGCTAAAGATTGAGTAAGCCCTATTACTCCAAATTTTGATGAACAATAAGCTTGATATTCATTCGTTCCAACCTTACCTGATTGGCTAGACATGTTAACAATAGCGCCTCCTCCATTTTCAATCATATGAGGAATTATCTCTTTACAACATAAAAATTGTGATTTCAAATTCACATTTAATGTTGCATCCCACAATTCATTTGTATGATTTAAAAATGGTGCAATCTTAGATATACCTGCATTATTTACCCAATAGCGTATATTTCCATGTTTTAAAAGTATATTTTCGACGACTTGATGAATATTTTTCTCATCAACTACATCTAGTTGCATAGCATCTGATTGCCCCCCCAAATCACAAATCATATCTGAAACAGATTTTGCTTTTATGAAGTCAATATCTGTTACAATAACCTTTATTCCATCCTGAGCTAATCTCTTACAGATTCCTTCTCCAATTCCGACTCCTCCACCTGTAACTACTGCAATTTCAGTGATTTTTTTCATATTTCTCCCCTTAATTGATTATGACATCATTACGTCATAATGTAATCATATCATACTCTGTTGCTTATGTCAATAATAACATAAAAAAATACCAAAATAATTAAACTTTATTTTGGTATTTTTTATTAAAAATAATTCTTATTTTTTTTTATATTTCAATCTAATACAAAATTCTATTCTATCTCCTCTATCCTTAGACAACGAATATTCAACAGGATTAGAATTTGTATCATACGTTATTGTTTCAACTTGTTGAATAGCACTATTTTCTTTAATATTTAATAATAGCGCTTCCTGTTTAGAAATATTGATTGCTTTCAAAACTTTTTCAGCATAGGCAAGCTCTATACCATATTTTAGAAATAAAACATCAAATAAAGATTTTTTTTCTAAATTCTCTTTATCTAAATTTTGGGCAAATTCACAAGGAATATATGTTATCACATAAAGTGAAGGTTTATCATCTACATAACGTAAACGCTCTAGCTGAAAAAATTCTTTTTGTGTTTTGAAAAAGATATCTTGTATTTTTTGAGGTGCAATAATTCTTTTCATACTAATGACTTTAGTAGATGGTTTATGACCTTGTCTTATCACTTCATCAGAAAAACTTTTTAACTCTTCAAGTTCAAATATGCTTACTTTAGGAAGTGTAATAAATGTCCCAACTCCTCTTTTACGTTCTAGATACCCTTCATGTACTAATAAATCAGCCGCTTGGCGAATAGTTGTTCTACTCACATGATAAATATCTATTAATTCTTTTTCTGTAGGCAGGCTACTTCCAACAACATATGTATTCTCTTCAATTTTTTTTTTAATATCTTCTTTTACTTTGTAATACAATGGTAATGGAATATTATCATTCATTTTAGTGCTCCAAATATAATTAATATCAGCAATATTATACATTATAAGACTAATATTTGCAACTTGGTGAATAATATCTTGCCCATAAGAAGTACTACTAATCCTAATTGTTTTATGGTATTCATTGTTTCTTCCTAGGATGTTATATTTATCTATCTTATTATAATTATTTTATTTATTTTTAGTAATCTCTATAGTAATAAAACTCTTATTCTTTAATAGAGTAGGGGGTTTAGATAATTCAAAATACAAGATCAAATAGTCTACAACAAAATAAAGATGTTAATATACTGACTATACCTGTCGCTGTTTTTGAACAGAAGTCAACATATCTGTTATAAATCATCTGACCACCCCCATAAAAAGGGACACTCCAAAGATATCTTATGTATCAAAATCATCTAGAAAGAAAAGGGGGTATACTATAAAATCTCTTTTATAAAAAAAGGAACACCACGAACCCTCTAATCTTAATAAAGCCTTTTAAAAACAAGTCCCCAAAAATTCCATCCAACATTCCAAATTCCTATCTTTTAAAATCAAGTAAAAAAATTTCAACGAAATACT
>CAMQVI010000038.1 GCA_947038195.1 uncultured Brevinema sp. | reverse complement strand
AAATATTTAAGTTTGACTAGTAGTGAGTTCCTTTACTATGTTATACTAACTTTAGTGTGTATATAAATAAACGAGAGATTAGAATTAAGAATTCTAGTATTATGATTACACAATGAAAAATATCTAAGGAGATAATATGAATACATCAATAGAAACAATGCTTAGCCGACGAAGTGTACGGTCTTTTGAGCTAAATAAAACAATACCCGAGGAAGTGCTAAACACGATTTTAAAGGTAGGACAACAGTCCCCTAACTCTGCAAATGGTCAGCAGTATTCTGTAATTGTGGTGGACAATCAAAATATAAAAGACCAGCTTGTTGAAATCACAGCACCCAGCTCAGGCAATAAGATGACATATATTAGTAAAGCTCCTATTTTTTTACTTTTTGTGATAGATTATAATAAAATCGAAAAAGCAATAGCTATGGAAGGCCAAGAGATGATTGCTAGCGAAAATCTTGAATCTTTATTGGTAGGATCTGTGGATGTAGGGATTTCTATTTCTGCTATGTCTGCAGCAGCAGAATCACTAGGATTGGGTACCGTCGTTGTGGGTGCTATTCGTAAAGACACTACTAAGATAATAGATCTTTTCAAACTTCCAAAGTATACATTCCCCATTGCTGGAATGGCGATAGGCTATCCTTCGGAAAAGGCATCTACTCAAATAACACCTCGCTTGTCCATGGAAACATTTGCCCATAGAAATGTTTATAAATTAGATAATTTTGAGAAACATTTAGCTGACTACAATCAAACCATGAAAGAATTCTATGCGACTAGAGGAATTCAAGATTTAACATGGTCAAAATTTATCTGTAAATATTACACAAAAGAGCTCTACACAGATATTGCTGAAGTGTACCAAAAACAAGGACTAGGTTTAAAATAGTACCCCATTAAAAAGCCCTTTCTATAGAGAGGGCTTTTTTGTTTGTAATGATTTTTTCAAAAAACAATATTAAGTCTACTTTTCAGTTCTGTTTATCTCTTGATAAATTAGATATTTTATAGTACTAATCATTAACTTCTTTAATTTTGGGACTACCTATCCCTTCTAAATACTCTTTTAGGGCATCTAATATATACTTATCATCTTCTAATTGAATCTTTGAAGTATACCCCTTTTTTATGTCTTTATACATATCTTCTAGGGTGAGCTTATCAATATATTCAATGATTCCTTTCATACGAGGATGCTCAGGGGATAGCATTTTTTTCACTTCAATATTTTTATCAGATCTAAGTCGAAGCAAGCCTAGCAATAATTCACAAATAAAAGTGTTAAACATATTATAATAAATAGTTTTATCGAACCCATCAGGTTTTTTCTTTGCTAGATCATCAGTGTTTTCCTGAATACTAACGTTAGGTTTTCCAAAAGATAGCGTCAATACACAAGCATCTAATAATAAATCCAACATAGGATTAGCACTCTCGTTAATACTACGTAAACCTTCATCTTGAAAATCAATAAAACTGTCTACACGCCACAGAGCTATTGAAAATATTTCCATAATAGTAAGACTTTTCTCTTTTAATTCTTCTGATAACTCCTCCGAAGAACTTTTTAAAATATCTTTTAACTGTTCTAGTAAATTAAATACAATTTCTTTTTGCCATTCCTTTTCCCCTGTACCTATAGCATAAGCTACACATATGGATCCATCTGTGTTACTACGTTTCCGAGGGGGGAGTTCTTTAGAATATCGTATGAGTTCTTGAGAGATAGGTTTAGAACACGAAGAGTGCATAAGAGAGAGACGTAAAAAATGTTCTTGATTTTCTTTATCCCTTTTTATATATTCTTTGTCAAGAGGGTCCTGAAATCCTTGATTTACTTCAATATTTTTCTCATATTCTCCCTCGATGAAATCCTTGAATTCTCGTAATATAGAGATATATTTTGGAGGGGAATTTTCTAAATTCAAACCTTCTCGGAAAATATTATAACAAAGAACTCTAATACGAAACTTGAGTTTGAGTATTTTCGATGGTTTTGGTTGTTCATCTAAAATTTTTCTCAATTCTTCATATAAATTCTGCATCTCATCTGTTTTATCACTTTCAAATGATTCTAAATTTTTAACAGGAGGGTATATAGGTTTTGTTAAACTATCTAGGTCTATAGGAGGCAGATCCTCTTCTCTGAATACCCATCGCACAGGGAAAGCGAGAAGAGTTTTATCTTCTGGAATAAATTTCAAGGTGTAAGGATCACTGGTTCCATAGGTATAACTGAGCTCTAAGGTACAGGTAGTGTCTTTATTTAGGGGGAACTGAGGAGATTCCATCAAAGCGTAATATTTCGTATTCCCCATGTTTTCTAATTCAAGTTTAAAGCGATAAAATTTCTTATTTTTAGGAAGAGTCCATATGTGTTTATTTGAAATAGGTTGTTCTTTGTCGTATAAAGGAATAATAGTCACCCCTTCAACAAGATTGACTTTCTCATTGTTTTTTTCATCCAGTAACATATACAATGGTGGCAAATGATCTTTCCAGAGACTTAATTCGGGATTTTTTTGATAAAGCTCATTTTGTTTGTTTACAAGTTTTTGCCCACCTTTTAATATATTAGGCACTTTCGTAAGGTTTTTTTTGGGGAGTTTGTTTTTGATACCTGAGCTTATAGGAAGAATACAAAATTCTCGTTTTTTTAATGTTTGAGATAATTTTTTCTTGATTAACCCTTCAATATCCTCGTCAATTAAAATTTCTTTAGGCTTCATTTTTTTATCATAGGATATTATTTTTTCTTGATCCCCTATTAACACAAGACCTTCTAAACTATCCGTAAGCGTGTAAATATCTATAGCTTGTTCCCTTGTGATAGAGTGCTTTTTTTCAAGATCTTTATAAATAGGCTCCAAGATTTCTTCTCTAGCAATTATAAAAGAAGGGTGCCGTTCCCATCTATATTTTTCAGAAATAATAGCTAAATCTTCGTCTTCTTTCCTTTCTATTGGGGTAATAGCCAATCCTTTATCTATTAATTGTATTACTAAGATTAAGTCATGAGGATATTCAGTGATATTCATTATAGCTGATATACTTTGTGGGATAGGGATAGATTGAGTAAATTGACTTCTAAAATGTTGCTTAAGCGATTTGACAGATCCTATAAAATCATGAAAATGATCAGGAATAATGTAAGAAACATTTTTAGCAGAAACAAAGTAATCTTTAAGCAGGCTAATAAAATATTGACCCAGTTCGTAGGTGTCTTTTTTATCTAAAGTATCACTATATAGAAAAGATTTTAGAGATACATTTAGAATATCCCAATCAGGGGCTTTTAGATAAAGAGCTGATTTTAGGTGAGAACAAGGAATACTATATTCTTGCTCTGTAGATATATTTTTCCATTGTTGATGCCAAAATCGATAAGGTATATTTTTAATACTATCTTCAACAATATATTGATAACGAGTAAAATCAATAACAATATCTAGGGAGTCTTCTGTCTTTAATTTTTCTTCTTTAAAAGGTTCAGGCACCAATATACTAAGGGTAGTCCCTAGTATATCTTGAAGAGGATCAAACAAATTAAACTTCTTGTCATCAATAAGAATCAATGATTCGGCACCTTTGTTTTCTCCTTTAATAGAGATAGTTTTATCTTGGTATAAGATAGTTAGTTCTGTCTTATCATACGTAATTTTAATCTTATTATCTTTATGGATAAAGATAATGGGGAGTAAAGGCTCTATGCTAAAGTCATCATAATTCATATTAAGCGCTTGTTGAGGAATATAAATATCTGGATGTTGATACAGATGAGAAACAATAGTCCAATAAATTCTTAGAATAGTATGTTCTACAAAATTATCTATATCTTTATTCACCACTTGGGGCAGGTGTTTAAGCATCCTATAGGTATCAAGTGCTTTTCGGTAGTATTTGTGGTGGAGCAGGGTGTTATTAGGCTCTCTCACCTTGTAAGGAGATATCTCAAGAGCTTCATCACTACGAAGCCATCGACGAATTCGTTTTAGGAGATTCTCACATTTTTCTTGATTAAAAGGGCTGAGACTATTATTTGGGTTAAAAGCTTCTGATCTTGCTCCAAGTAGTTTTTGGAGTTTTTTCATTAATTCTTTAAATAATTGATTTTCAGAATTATCATGACTAAAATATCGTCGCACTCCTTTTATTTTCCTAGTCATTTTAAGCTTCTCAGCTACCGTTCTCCCAGGTTTAGTGGAAAGCCATTGGATAGAGACATAGTCTGTATTACGAACAGCGTGGACAGGTAGGATAGGATGTTCACGAACAATGGTAGTCTGAGGGTGACGAATGATTTCTTTAGTCGCTGAAAACATTCTGTCTATTATAGGGTATATAAAGTCTTTTTGTCCTTTTGAAAAAGGGTCTTGAGCTAGAACACTGTAAAGATCTCTATAAGATGCTTTTCCAGATTTCATTTCAAATCGAATATTTTCCCCAAACCAACATCTATTATCTGATAAAAGTTTATAGAACAAAGGTGACTCATCTTTAAATGTTGTGTAAAAATCATCTAATTTAGCGATATATCTTGGATTTTCGTCTTTCATAAAAGTTCCTTACTTACTCACTAATATTTGTCTCAGAATCCGTGTTTTCCGTAGTGTCGTCAGAGGGAGTTTTCTCTACATTAAGGAATTTACCACTATTAAAGTTAAAGTATCCATCACTATTATCTCGTGCTGCTTTATAGTCATCATAAATAGGATAATCTTTAAATAATTCCCCAATAGCATCCAATGCTGTTTTCACAGGGCCATCTACTTCCATACCATTAAGTTTAGGCATGACTTTTTGTGCTAGCTGATCCTCGAATGCTATTTTTATTGCGGCTTTCAATTTATCTTCGTCATTGTTATAAAAGTGCTCTCTTACATCTAAATGATTGGATATATAATACTCTACAGAATGAGAAATACGGTGCCCTAGAGCCCTACCATTGATTACTCCGAGTTCTCCATTGATTGTGTTGAGAATATCAATATAAGGTTCTATTAGTGTGCGATCTTCAGAAAAAAGACTTTTTCTTTCTATCCAGCTAGCCCATACGTTTCTCGGTAAAAAGTGTTCAGCAGGAATTATTTTTTTTATTTCAGTAAAGTATTCTAGCTCCTCTGGACGTGGAAAATTAATAATAATAGATCTATCGACAACTTTATCAGAAAGAGATTTGGTAGTTTCATCTTGATTCATTGTTCCCGTCCATAAAATGTTTCTATCTATTTTTAGAGGATGAGTAATCCCCGTCCCTAATTTAATCCCCAGAGATGGGACACCCGTTGTCCGTCTTTCTTCTAAGGCGCTTAAAAAATCGGCAAAGTATAATTCTGGATGTGCAAGATTCATTTCATCTAATAAAATCAATCCCATTTGTTCTCCTAACAATCTCTCTTTAAGATTCTCAGGTAAACTCGCAAGATATTCGGATTTTTGATGTTGTATAAGGAATTTCAAAATATCTTGAGCATCAAATTTATTATCCAAGGCATTAAAATACCCCAACATCGTTTCTGGAGAATCCCAGTTAGGCTGTACAGGAACACTAATAAAATTAATCCCTCCAAAAGTAGCATACAACCTAGGTAAGAGAGATTTCCCTGTTCCACTAACCCCTGATAATACTGTTAAAGAAGAAAGGTCTGCTGATTTAAGAGAGGTATGAAAAGATTTTAGCATACGAGGTGAAAATTTATAACCGAGGTCTTTTATATCTTTTCCAATTTGTTCAAGCCATTCACGTTCTTGGGACACCCTGTCCTGTGATACTTTTTTATTGAGTCGATCTAGTAGTTCTTCTTCACCGAGTTTATCTAGTTCTTCTTTGCTGAGTTTATCTAGTTTTTCTTCACCGAGTTTAGCTAGTTTTTCTTTACGGAGTTTATCTAGTTCTTCTTTGCTGAGTTTAGCTAGTTTTTCTTCACCGAGTTTAGCTAGTTTTTCTTTACGGAGTTTAGCTAGTTCTTCTTTGCTGAGTTTATCTAGTTCTTCTTTGCTGAGTTTATCTAGTTCTTCACGGATTTGAGCTTGTAGTAATTTTTCACCAGCTTCCATTTTGATAAGGCGAGAGGTTTCCATAGGAGTTTCTATTTGAGGATTCTCTACAATTGCTTGAAGTCGATCAGCTTTTTGTTTTTCGACTTCTTCCGCGGATGGAGTCCGTAAACGCTCTAATTCAGCTTTATACCCTTCTGTAATTATATCGTCCAATTCTTTTTGAGCTTGGTAGGATTCTATTTTGTTGTCTTTATCTGTTAGTGCTCTATCTGTTTCTATCTCTTTATCTTTATATTCTTTTTCTGCTTCTTTCCACACAGTTTCTTCTTTATGGAGTACCTCTGTGGCTTTTATGAGTTCATGGTTTTCTTGTTCTAATTTTGTAACTTTTTCTTCTGCTTTATCTCTAGCCCTTTCCGTTTCTTCAAGATCATCTAATTTATGCATTTTAGGCAGATATTCATTTAATTCTTTTTTGAGTTTATCGTTCTCGCCTTGTATATCTTCGTATTTGCTTTCTTGTAGAGCATCGGGTCTAGCATCTCGCTCTCCTTTCACCAGATCTAGCTCTTCAGTTAATGCTGTAGTTTTATTATATAAGTCGACCATAGTTCTCCCATCAACTCTATCTTGAAGATACTCTAAGTCACCCAGTTTTCCCTCTAATCCACTCATCTCAGCTCTGTGTTCTTTAGCATTGTTTTCCAATCTACTATTATTTGATTCCAAGGCATCAACACGATCTTCATATTCATTTCTTAGGGAAGTTTTTGCTCGATCTAGCTTAGCAGAAAAATACTCTTGCTCTCTTTCAAATTCATCTTTTTCTTTTTCTAGTTTATTTCTTTCATCCTGTAATTCAGATATTTCCTTTCTCAGCTTTTCTTGTTTTGCACTATAGTCTTTTTCAAACTCTTCTCTTTCTTTATCTAATAGTTTTCTACGTGTTTCACTTTCTTCATTTAATTGGTTTGTGTGTATTTTCAGGGCATCATTTAATTGTTCTGTGTTTTTTTCAAAGGCTTTATTTAATTGTAAGGCATGAGTTTCTGTGGCTGCATTTAATAGTTCTGTGTGTTTGTTTCTTTCTTCTTTTAAGCGTAAGGAGTGCTCCGCTCTTTCTTTCTCTAAGTCTTGCTGAAATTGACGCTCTTGGGATCGAAGATTAGCTTCTCCTTTTTCAATCATCTCTTTTCGATGCTTGTAGTTTAGAAAAAGATCCGCAAAGAAATTTTTATCTTTTTCTTCAGGGGTAGGTAGGTTGTTTTCGGTATTCATGCTATATTCCTTTTTATGCGATTTTTTTGTATATTTTTTTTATAATATCGGAGAGTACATACTCTTTTATTTTTTTTAAGTCTTCATAAGAAATAGTTATATCTTTATTTCCATCATTCCGTGCTATAAGTATCTTTTGTATATATTCTAGGTTTTGAGAAGAAAGTAACCTATTATCATGATAGAGTAATGCGAGGGTACTAGCCCCTAAAGTCTGTCTCTTACCATTAAGAGTACTTTCAATTTTATAAGGGGATACCTTGTTAAAACAATCATGAACTCTACCTTCTTTTTTGATATCTTTAAAGTTGCTAATAGCTCGATTAAAGATATCCCCCTTAGTGCAAGAGCTAACCTCTTTTCTACTATCCCTATCATCAAACATTTTACTAAGATAATCAAAAATGGCTATATCTGCACAATTATACAAGTTAGTAACAATTTTTTTTAAAGTTTCTTGATTAGCACTATTTTCCCCGAAAAACTGTTCGAGACGAATCAATTCATCTTGTAAATGGTCAGGAAGTTTATTAAAAATTTCTTCTGATAATGCATCTAATAGTTCGGATTTAGCTAGAGCAATACTTTTGATAATATAGGGACGAAAAGGAATATCCACTTTTTCAATTTCCATAATTAAACGTATAAATTCTGTTACAATATCAATATGATCTTTGCATTTAGAAGGTTCATATTGAGGGGAATCGCTATTATGTTGTAAGTCGTTTTTAATTTTCACAATCTCGGAAAGGCTCTTGAAAAAATTTTTACCTAACTCTTCTTTATGGTGTAATAAGGGATGTTTAGGATGCTCATCCATACTCTTTACTACTTTTTCTACTACGCCCACCAGTCGACAGCGACTATATTCATATTTAGTTAAGATGTTTTTGCACTCTATATCACTTGGGGATAGGGGATATTTTCTAAGTAATGTTTTAAAATGAGGCTCTATAAGATCTAATACAAGTTTTTTATAGATATCTCCATAAATAGTAATTTTTGCTTCTCCTTTTTGGGTTGTATCATTTTTGATAGCTTCATGTTGTTTCCACAATAAATGAATAGAACCGAGAGGATTGTTGATATCGTTTGATTCTGACTCAGAAGGTGGAGCAGTCTCAGCTGAGGTAGAATTCTGTAGAATTTCAGCTGATAAAGAATTGTCTTCTATATGCTTTTTATATAAAGAAGATACAACATGGCAGAATCCATCTCTAATTTCTATATCATGTCTATCGTTATTAAATGTGCCTAGGGTATGAATATAAATTTTCTCAGGTTCTTCATTGATTTGAATATCATGAACATCTTCTGATTTGATAACTGGTTCAATTTCTTGAGCTAGAGGGAGATTAGGGGCACCTTCTGGTACGCTTATATCCATATTGAGTTCATCTCTTTGAGGTACCATATTGAGTTCATCTCTTTGAGATACCATTTTGAGTTCATCTCTTTGAGATACCATTTTGATAACTTGTTTAATTTCTCGAGCTAGAGGGAGATTAGGGGTAACTTCTGGAAACCTACCCACTTTTTTAAGATGGCGAGCACGTTCTTTACCAGCGGACCCTTTCGTTATTATGATATCTTTCTCTATATCTTTAGAAGCTAGGAATTGTTGATCTTTATCTGTATAATAAGGTAATATTTCCCCAGAAATAGCATCTACATATATATATATCATTTTTTTATTAGATTCTGGAGCTAATGTATCCTTATTAATAGGGGTATTGTTTTCGTCCAGAACGCCTTTTTTATTAGATTCTGGAGCTAATGTATCCTTATTAATAGGGATATTGTTTTCATCCAGAACGCCTTTGTTAGAAAGGCTAGTAACAAAAAACTGTACCAATTCTTTTTTTAATAACAAATTTTCAGCGACACGCTCTATATTACCATTTAGTTCTTTTAAGATCTTTAAAAGAGTGTCTTCAATAATAGTAGGAGAAAATACAGAAATAGTGGTGGTATATCGGTAACACGGAATAGCAAAATCTTTAGAATCTTTGTTGCCTTTTTCTATACTGAGAACTTTTAGCGACTCCATTCTAACACCCTCCCTTTTTCGTGACATAATTCATAGAAGGCACAGAGTTCTCGAGCATACTTATTGGCAAATGCCCCTTGAACCATATTAGAATCCCCGACCACTACCAGTAGTCGTTTTTGTCGACTCATACTTACACACAATCTATTTTTTTTTAATAAAAACCCATACGCTTTAATAGCCTCTTCATGAGGAGAGTTAATATTATAGCGAGTAATATCTCTAGATCTTGCCATGGATAAAATAATAATATCAAACTCTACCCCTTGGAAAGAGTCTACAGTACCTAATCTTATGCGAGATTGATCATCTATTTTTTTGTCTAATAATTTTCGGAGTTCTTTTTCTTGATCTCTATAAAAGGTAATGATCCCAAACTCAAGCTCTGCGCATGCTGGGTCTTCTAACCATTTTTCTATATATTCTACGATACACTCAGCTTCGCTAATTCGAGAACGTGGCTCTTCCTTCTCACCAGTGCTAGGAACGTTTATCCACAAGGCTGGAGTATTTTCAGCTTCCGGTATTTTATGAGGGAAGTTTTCAGCAGGTAGAGGAGAGGAATAGGCTTCACCGTGTGGTTTATAAAACTGATCACTTACAAATTCCCCTAAGATAGGATGCATTCTATACTGTTCGTTTAATGTGATGGTACGAATGATTCCATCCTTTTTCTCCATTTTTTTTAATTCTTTAAAAAGGTGATGGAATAAACTTACTTCTAATAGTTGTTTTTCTGGCTCAGCAAAATCTTCTTCTTTAATCATATCTTCATCTAAAAGATGGGGAAGCTGTCTATGGTCTCCTACAAGAATAAGTCTATTTTGAGCCATAGAGAAAGGAATCATTAAATCTAAGGGAGAGGGACGCCCTGCCTCGTCTACTATTACCGTATCATAGCTCTTATCCCTGTTGAATGATTGTTGAATAGTAGAAGCTTTTACGAATTCATAGTTTTTTAATTCTGTTTGAATCCCTATAGCGTCTTTAGCGTCTTGTAATTTGTCATAAAATTCAGCACGAATTCTCTTCACCCGCTCTTTACTATCTTTTTCTAAAAGATAGAGCTTGGGAAGAATTTCTTTATAAATTTTCTTAATATCAGCTCTGGGGATTGGGTCATAGTGGGATAGCTCTGCTAGTTCGTACCTGCCTATTAAAGTGTTTTTTAATTCTATAAGCTCTTCTAATGTTTCTGGGCTTATATCTGTATTCTGTATCAAGCTAGTTTTCAAATCTTCAAGAAAAGTTTTTTCTGTATCTTCTAATTTTGATATTTCTAAGAGTGCTTTAATTTGCGCTTTGCCATCATCAAGAATACCTTCTTTTGTAGTACGAATATTATAAATGGACAACATATCATTGCTATTACTGCTTGTGTCAGCTTGTAAACTAGAGGATATACCTTCGGATTGTTTTCTCAGGGAGCTATCAAGGATTTCATTAGGAAGATTTAAGATTAACTTCATTAGGCGTATTGTGGTACTTATAAGGGGATTATCCATGTATTGCTCATATACTTTTTCTAATTTAAGAGAATCACGTTTTTTATCAATATCTGGATATTTTTCTTTTAGTTCAATGGCTATATTGGAACACCAGTTATCTAGTACTTCATCATTTTTAGTTATAATTTCTGTAGACCCTTGTTTAACCCCTTTTTTAGATTGAGGCAAGCTATTTATAGATAAACGAGTCGTCATGTTATCCACAGCATCATGTTGATAAGCTGTGACAAGGGTAGCAAGGGGATTGTTCGCCTGAGCGTTGAGCATTTCATTTAAACGCTCTGTAATAGCAGTAATAACAGTTGTTTTCCCCGTTCCGGGAGGACCTTGTATTAATAAGATATCAGGGGTATTAATCGCTAATTCAACAGTTTTTCTCTGAGTAGGAGAAGGGGGATGATGAGGAAAAATTTTATTTATAATTTTAGGGGACAATCCAGGGGTCTTGGTTGAGTACTGGTAGGTTTTGGGTAAGTCAGGATTATCTAAAAACAATAAAGGCAGTCGAGAATTATTAGGATTTCCAAATAAAATATGTCTAGCCTTATTCCTTCGATCAATTTGAATTTGATCTCCTGCAATAGATAAAATGATCACTCCTTTTTCAGGAATCACAGTATTACGATCACACGTAATTATAATAGCATTTAACAGGGTTTTTTCTATTTTCACCTGTGGTAACTCGATGATATCCTTCACATACACATTCTTGATATTTTGATCTGTTACATAAGGAGGGACTTTATCTCGGGTAACTGGGTTTATGTCCATGTCCTTTTTTAGTTTTTTAATATGATCGGGCTCGGCTAATAATAGTTTATAGGTAGTTTCATCTTTAAGTTCGCTTGTATAGGGTATTACCCCCATCTCTTGAGTTTTTTTAATCAGACGTTCTTGTTCTTTAGTAGCATATTTTTCCCATATTTTGATAAAGCTATTTTCTAGATTTTTATTTATTTTCAAGATATTTTTGATACGTGTATCAATATCTGCAATCTTATCAAAAGTATCAAAACACACTTCAGGGCATTCCACAAGACAAATAGAATTTAGCTTTGCTTTACCATATTTAATCCATTTCCCCAGTAATATTTCATTAGATTTTTTTACGTGAATTTGAGTAGTAGGTCCAATAATCTTAAACGAAAATTTTTCATTATCGAATAATTTTATAAAATCGGATGCTTCTTCAGACTCTGGGGTTGCTGTTTCTTCTGAGTCATTATAAAGCTGGATACATATGTAGTTAGTTCCATTGATATTAAGAATTACGGAGTCTTTATAGGGCACCTTACTAGGAGCAGGTACCTTACTAGGAGCAAACCCAATATCTAAAAAACCCCATCTTATTTTCTTAGAAAATTGAAATATGTTAATCATACATTCGTTTTCTCGTAATAATTGTTCAATTTTCACGAGAGAATAACCATTTGCAGAATATTTCAAATCATCTTTGATAGCCATATTTTTTGTAGAAATAATACAATCTTCGCTGTCGGTAAATTCTAATCTAAATTTACCCTCATCAGGAGTGGGTTTTAAAAATCCATACTTATACTTTTTAGGGTTACCTTTGAATTCTATCGTAACAGGGTAGGGCTTTTTATTAAGGGGTTTAAGAATATCGTCTATTTGCATAAGTGTTCCTCTAAGGATATTTCGATAACATATTCATATTTATTTTTACTAAATTTAAGGGGACTAGAATATAGAGATATTTTTTGATCTTTTGTAAATGTTATCTCATGCGAAGTTAGTGATCTTCTACTCTCATTAGGGCTTAGATACTCTAGTTTTATATCTCGATTATCTTGAATAAGAGAGAGGGAGATTTTATCATCTATAATACTAATCTTTAAAACGGGGGTATCTAGATTCGCCATGGTATAAGGGGCAAAGACTCTCATAGGAACACTTAATTCATTATCTGCAATAGGGAGGCTATGATATTCCCAGAGTTGTTGTTTAGAGCAGTAAGTATTTAAAACAAAATGAGGAGCTACCTTAGAGGGACAAAAGGGACAATTAACTAAATCTTTTGGGAAGGACATACCACATTGGCAAACTAGAGTAGTGTCATGAGCTTTGAGTAATTCATGGACCCATAAAGCCATTTTTGGACGTTCCGAAGGATTAATGAGCCCCCCTTTTATTGAAAAGGTTTTTTGAAACAACTGCCTTAAGGAGTCATTAAGGAAAGTTTCTCTAGGCAGTCCTGCTTCCCAACGATTTGAGTCATCATTTTCATCATCAATCCAAGGGATTAGCTCTTGTTCAGATTCTGGCGAAGTATCACTATCCCAATTATAACTATCTATATCTTTATCCCCATCCTCAAAAGGATGTCCCATCATAAGCATCCAAAAAGCTAGAATAGCAAAAGAAAAACAATCACTTTCTGGAGAACAAAAGCTTTTTTGATTGATTATTTCTGGAGCACCAAAATAAGGGGAGTATAAGGAATGTTGATTACTTCCTATCAATCCAATATTATCGGTATCGATCAACCATGTATGATCAAATTCTAAGTCACTCAGTAGGGATTCAGATACAAAAACATTTTGATGAGAGAGATCTCCATAATAAAAACCATTACTATGGAGACGATGTAGAAGAATAGCTGTTTTATAAAGTGTGAGTAATCGTCGTTTTGAGGCACCAGTTTGGATATAATATGCTAGCTCTCTAGCAAATTTTTCCTTTCCTTCTATTTTAGATAATTTTGATAGGGATGGTGGAATGCTCTGTTCTAGGGGAGCATTAGAAACCCAAAATTCAAATATAGGCACCATATCGCCTAAAAGTAACATAACGTAGCCCATATGAGAAGGGGTAGGGGTTAATAATGATATAGGTCTTGTGATTTTAATATCTTTAGGGAGAGGGAGACATTGTAGGTTTTGGATGGTTTTTTTGTAGTTTTTTTCATGTTCTTCGGATACATATTTAACTAATTTCAAGGCTTTATCAGGCACATTAGTCAAGACTACTTTCCCTTGACCACCTTCTGAAAGATCCTTTGTTTTTTTATATTCGTAGCCATATATGTCTGTATAAAATCCTATTTTACTCATGAGTACCTCTTTTGATGCATACAGACTATAGTTTTATCGTCACCATTAATAGGGTCAAAATATTTTTTAATAGATGTTGCTAATATATGTTCTCTATCCAAAGAATGCATAGAAGAACACTCTTTGAAAATCTCTCTTAGTAATTCGACTAAATCATTCGTACTTTCTGATATTCCATCAGTGCATAAAAAGATTGCATGGCATTCCTCAATAGAAATACGATGGATTCTCCATTTGTCAATATTTAATTTTTCAGTAATGGTATCTGTTATATTAGAAAAAGATTCTTCTTTCTCTTCTTCAAAACACAAAAAATCTTGCAAGAGTTCATCTTTAAATACAAGAATAACCCCATCGCCGAGATGCCCAATAGTTAACATATTTCCAGTGCGGATGACAAATAAACAAGTGGCACTACAATTAGAAGCACCGTGTTTTTTCACTTTATTTAACCAAGTTTGATGAGCCTTAGAAATAAATTTGTTAGAATCAATATTTTCTTTATCAGCCCAGTTTTCAATCTCTTCAATCACGGAAAGACATAGCGCTCTTGAACCAAAATGAGAAAGAGAGCATGAACCAACACCATCTGAAACGACGGCTACTTCTCCCCAGGAATAATAACGATATGTAAAAGAGTCTTGATTTGGGATATGTTTTTCTTCGTGTTGAGGCCCTCGAGAAGTCACCCCCCACATCTTCCATAAAATATGCTCAGAAAGACTCACTCTATAACCCTGCCGCTATATTAAGCATTAGTGGAACGATATCTTCTCCAGCATAACAAATATCTTGTAGGGTTAATTTCTTCAAACGATCTTCGTTAGTAATAGTCGCTAGGGAAATGGGGAGTGTTTTTATAGTGTCTGATAAAACACCGTGTATAGATTGTTTTGTATCAAAAAATCCGTCACTTAGTATAAAAACATGGGTGAGATTTAGAAAGCTATTATTCTTGAGGAAATCTTTTAGGGTGCGTAATGAAACTTGTCCCTTTGGAAAAAATAGATTCTCTTGAATATCATCAATCTCTTGAATATCGTTTTGCCATAGAAAGTGTTTTATGATAGTATCATTAAACTGTTCTTTATAAAAATCTTGAGTCTCATGTATTAAGTGATAAAAATACTTTAATAATATATTTTTATTATACTCTTTCATACTTCCTGAACAATCATAAAATACGCCAATGTGATTACCACTCGTCATCAGATATACTTTCAGAAACTATTTTATCGATATGTTTTTTTTCTTCGTCATGAGGAATGATATTAGGGTTCTGTGAAAGAGTTCTTGTTGTTACAGACATTGTAATAAATTTGAAATATGCTTGAAAATCTGCTGCAGATTTTGCTTCAAAAACAGGACGGTCTGTCCCTATGATAAACTTTTCGAGGGGTTCTAATTCGGCATCTTTACCAATACTCATAGCCATACGATCACATTTTTGAGAGCGACCTGTATTAATAAAATCATCAAGCTCTGTTTCCCACAGGTCAGTAGGCATACCATCAGAAACTAAAATCACTAATGGGCGATAGGCTTTGGAAGAAATTTGTTCTTTATCTTCTAAAATTTCTTTAGCTATTTTGAAGGCTGAACCCATGGGGGTGCGACCATCAGCCAGAAGGTCTTCCCATTTTGGCATAAGATTAGAAGCAGGCATTAATGGACTATGGATATCAGCGGTTTCTCCAAAAGTAATAATACCCACTTGAATATCAGTAGTTTTTATTTCATTAAAACTTTGTAACATTTCTTTAACCGCTTTGTTTAACTCATCTATTTTACCATGATCAGCCATACTTCCGCTTCTATCTAGCAGTAATAAAAGAGGTAATTTTTTAACCTCACCAGATGCATGTTTTTCTAAATTAAGCATTGTAGCCTCCTGTAAAGTATATTATAATACAGCGTATTAGTATTGTCAATACCAATATACCCTCTAGAGAAAAAGCATGAAAAAAAGTAATACTTCAAACTTTCTATTAAAATCAATGATAATTAAAAATCACTTATTGTTTTTTTTATAAAACAAGATATAATGAAGTGTTATTCAATGTTAAAAATAATTTATTTAGCTTCTAATATAGGGAAATTGTATGGGAAATAAAGACTTAATCTTGCCCAATCCTCAATTAGTACAAATACCTTTCAGGTGTTTTCTCCTATTGATGTCGTATGGACTCAAATAACAGACCATAAAAATCAAACACAGTGGCGAAAAGGGCGAAAAGAAATATCTATAAGTGAAAGCGCCCCTAATCAGTGGACAGAAATACCACACAAGGGGTCTTCTATTACTTTTAAAACAGCAGAATCAGTCAAGCAATCCATTTATAGAATAGATATTTTGCCTATAAGTGGATTTAAAGGATATGCAATCATAGAATTTAGTGAAGAAGGAAAAATACCTAAAAGGTATTCACCGTAACTGCTATAATTCCCAATCCTTTTCAAAGAGTTCTCGCTTATCTATTTTATGATCCTAAACAATCGATGGAAATATACGAAAAAAAACTTAAAGAATCATTAAAAATTAAATTAATATTATTTGAAATTTATACTAGATAGGGGTATATAGATTGTGAAAAAAGTGATAGTGTTGTTAGTGCTATGTTTGAATAGTGTTGCGGTATTTGGGCAAGATGCTCCTTACTTATATAAATCGTTCATCGTATGGACCGATGCGGCTTCAGGAGAACTATCTGAAAAAGATAGACTAGGGGAAGGGAATGAATTTTGGCATGGGATTACTTATGTTCAAAATTTTGAAAAGACCCCATGGCTTTCTATGTATCTATCTTTACTATTTGCTACAGCTGTAAATGCTTATGACCCTTATGATAATGGTGAGGGTGGTGATTATAAGGCTAACGGATACCAACTACATCCTATTTTTGGAACACCAAAAGCTGCTATTGGAGTTAATTTGGGTGGATATTTTACGGTTGGAGTGGATAGTTATGGAGAAAT
>CAMQVI010000037.1 GCA_947038195.1 uncultured Brevinema sp. | reverse complement strand
TAGCATACTTTACCCAAAAAGTGGTAGTTTATTTTTTGAAATATTTTATCTCTTGATATAAGAGAGTTCTCGGTGCTAATCTTCTCTACCCGAAGGGGCTTTAGCTAGGGGTAGCGTAGCATCCTGTGTACCCCTAGCGTAGCACTCTTCGAGTAGTAAAGAAAATAGACACCACAAAAATATCTTATTAAATAAAAATCATCTTAAAAAAGAAAATAGACACCAAGAAATCTCTCCTATATCAAAATCATCTTAAAAGAAAATAGCCACCGAGAAATATCTCATGTGCCAAAGTTAATGATAGTAAAAAATAGACACCAAAAAATATCTATTAAATAAAAAATCATCTTAAAAAAAATAGATACCGAAAAATATCTTATATAAAAAAAATCCCCCCACAAATCTATGAGGGGGGATTTTATAATAAATAAAGTATTAATAATTATTATAAAGTTTCAAGCATTGCCTTAATATCAGCAATTTCTTTTTCTTGATCTGTAATAATACGATTAGCAATTTCTTTTATCTTGTCATCTTTTGTAATAGTAAGAATAATCTTAGATGCATCAATAGCACCTTGATGATGAGGCATCATACCCATGAGAAAATCTTTATCGATATCCCCTGAGATTTTAACACCATTCATAACTTTCATCATACCCATCATTGCTTTTTGAGAATCTTTAGAAACTTTACTTACTGCTTTTTTATCATACTTAGTCGCTTTTTTCTTTAACTCAGTAATAAGCTTGGTAAATTCTGCGATTTCTTTATTTTGAGCAGCGATAATATTAGAAGCCAAACCTTGCACAGCATCATATTGTCCATATTTCAAATACTCTTCAGAAGACACCACCGCACCCTTATGGTGAGGAATCATATTATAAAGGAAGTCTACATCAGGATTGTCTGTCATTTGAAACTTTTGCTCCATCATCGGCATGTGCATAAGCATCATCACTTTTTTGCTATCTCCTTTTTCAGGGTTAGATTCTGACATAAGCATATTAGCTTCTTGTCCATAACTAGCTGTTGAAACAACGAGCATCATTAGTAGTAATAAATTTTTCAAATTTATCTCCTTTCTTATAATATAATATTGACCGGTCATTCAATATTGAATTTTTTACATTTACCTATACTTATATAAGTCGTTGTTCACTCTTTTAGATTCGATTTACAATAAATATTTTTATCCCTTCCCAAAATCTCCCATTTCAATACAAAAATATCTATAAAATCAAAAATATCTTTCCCCCAAATTTTTCCCAATTTCAATACAAAAATCCCCTTAATTCCATAAAAAAATGATTGCAATCTCAAAAATCGTTAACTTTTCCAAAAAACAATCAATAAAAGTGAGTGAAAAAGCTCAATAAAATGACTCTTTTTGGGGAATTATTGATTGTTTTCACGAAATACTCAATAAATATGACTTTTATAAAATAAAATCAAAGTAGCCCCCGAAATTCTTGACAAATCCTTGTAAATCATGGCATACTAAAACAATAGGAGAACCCCATGATAGAAATACACCCTAATATATACCACGTCAAGGTACCCTTGATGCACAGCCCTCTAAAAGAGCTAAATTGCTATATGATTCGAGGAGATAAACGAAATCTTATCATCGATACAGGCTTCAATCAACCCGAAGGCGAAGCCATCTTATTATCTGCTATAAAAGAACTTAACTTTGATTTAGACCACACGGATATCTTCATTACGCACATGCATTCAGACCATTCTGGGCTAGTTTGCTCCCTTAAAACCCCAAAAAACCAAGCTTACGCCAGCAAGGTAGACGGTGCCTTAATCAACGCCCTTTTAACAGAACAATACTGGCAAGATTTTGACCAACGCACCATACTAATGGGCTTCCCTGAGTCCGAAATACTGGACTACACAGAACATCCAGCCTATATGTATAGGCTAAAATCCCACACAGAATTCACCCATATAAAGGAAGGTGATGTTATTAGTGTAGGCGATTACACTTTCAAAGTCGTGGATATGGCTGGCCACACACCGGGTCAAGTGGGACTTTATGAAGAGACGCATAAACTCTGTTTTTGTGCTGATCATATTCTCGCTAAAATCACCCCAAACATCATTGCTTGGGATTTGAAAAATGATCATTTAGGGATTTTCCTCACCAACCTGCGTAAAGTCAAAGCCATGGAAATCCACCATCTTTTCAGTGGACATCGCACGGTTATACCATGCCATAAAACCCGTGTTGATGAACTACTAGCTCACCATGAAGTCCGTTTAGGAGAGGTACTTGAGGCTTTAAAAAATGGCTCCAAAAACGTGTACGACACTGCTTGTTTCATGAAATGGGACTTTGCTGGTGGTAATTTTGCCGATTTCCCCGTTCAACAAAAATGGTTTGCCGCCTCTGAAGCCTTTGCTCACCTACAACACCTGCTGTTTAATGGTGCTGTCACCTGCTCTGAACACGACGGTATCTTGATTTATCAATTATCCTAAATCGTACTATACAAACTCAATAATAACTCTTATTTCTTGTTAAAGTAAACCCCTATATCAATAGGTATATCCTATTGATATAGGGGTGAGCTAAAGGGGCATAACTATCCTTGTCAAAAAAGGACTCATAACAGCTTAATCCCAAAGACTCTTAGGGTATTCAAACGCCTCAAATACTGATCCTACAAGTGTTCAAACAAGGCTAGAGCTAACTTTAAAAGTACCCCCAGAAACAAGTGAAGGCGTGGTTTTCTCACTAGAGATATTGAATAAACAAAAAAAAGGTAAACCCTGAAAATATCAAAGTTTACCTCATAAGGACGAGCTAGCACTTACAGTGCACTCATTGCTCAGAACAGGACTTGAACCTGCACGGCCAAAAAGGCCACTAGCCCCTCAAGCTAGCGTGTCTACCAGTTCCACCATCTGAGCCTAATAGAGTATATTATAAGTAAAAATTTGATTTTTGTCAATAGTTTTTAAATTAAAATATAGAAATTATATTCTATACAGTAGCAACAAATAGAAATCCTTTATTGATTGATTTTTATAACAAAATGGTATATACTAGAAAGTATGCTAATATAAATTGGAGGGGCTATGTTTCAGTCTTCATCGTACCAAACATTACAAGAATTGGACCCTGAGCTTTATCAGAGTATCATTTTCGAAGCTGAACGCCAACAACATACCATCGAATTAATAGCATCTGAAAATATTGTGTCTAAAGAAGTACTCTTAGTGCAAGGAAGTATCCTTACTAACAAATATGCTGAAGGATACCCTAGTAAGCGTTATTATGGTGGTTGTGAATGTGTAGATATCGCAGAACAACTAGCTATAGATAGGGTAAAACAACTATTTGGCGCAGAACATGCCAACGTTCAACCCCACTCAGGGTCTCAAGCTAATATGGCTGCTTATATGGCATTATTAAAACCTGGCGATAGAATGCTTGGGATGGATCTTTCTGCGGGAGGGCATCTCACTCATGGATATAAGATTAATTTCTCAGGACGACTATACGAAGCTCATGGCTATAACGTAGACCCTAACACTCATTTAATAGATTATGAAGCGCTTAGAAAACAAGCTTTGGAATTAAGACCTAAGCTTATTGTGGCTGGGGCATCTGCTTACTCTCGTATTATTGATTTTGCTGAGTTTAGAAAAATTGCGGATGAAGTAGGTGCTTACCTTATGGTGGATATGGCCCACATTGCTGGACTTGTGGCAGTAGGACTTCATCCCAGCCCTATTCCTTATGCTGATGTTGTGACTTCTACTACTCATAAAACCTTAAAAGGTCCTCGTGGTGGATTAATTCTTTGTAAAAAAGAACATGCTACAGCCGTAGATAAAGCTGTATTTCCAGGAATGCAGGGAGGTCCTCTTATGCACGTTATTGCTGCTAAAGCAGTGGCCTTCAAAGAGGCTTTAGACCCTTCTTTTAAAATATATCAACAGCAAATTCTTAATAATACGAGGATTATGTCCGATACTCTAAGAGAGTTAGCGTATCCAATTATTAGTGGTGGAACAGACAATCATCTTTTTATTGTGGACCTTCGTGACACTAGTACTAATGGGAAAGAGCTTTCTGATATTTGTGATACCGCTAATATCACCCTTAATAAAAATGCTATTCCTTACGATACAGCCCCCCCCTCAAAAACTTCTGGGGTAAGAATTGGTACTGCTGCTATAAGCAGTAGAGGGATGAAAGAAAAAGAAGCTATACAAATTGCCCATTGGTTGGATAAAATTATAAAAAATAAAAACAATCCAATTCAACTTACCGAAATAAAAAAAGAAATTATAACATTATGTGATCAATTTCCTATTTACACATAAAAATTTAATATAATAACTAATCAAATGAGGACTTTATGGATTTAATAAAATTCAAGACCACTCGCTTCAAACCTGATACTTATGTCTATATTGAAGATCAACCAGACAGTGCAGAATTTTATATTGTACGCCAAGGTATTTTAATAGAAGAAAATCCGCTTAATCTCCTCACAGGAGAAGCTGACACTATTATCAAAGCAGGGGACTTTTTTGGAGTTTTAGACTGCATGAGCAGACGTCCTCGTTTATCAAGCATACGTGTCATAGAAGAAACTATTCTTATTACAGTACGATTTGGGCAATTTGAAGCCCTTATTACCCAAATGGCTCCTATAGCAATGAAAGTTATCCGTTTTTGTTCCAGACAGCTTAGAAAATACAATGCTACTATATTATCTGTTTCTAAAGACTCCTTTTCTCCAAAAAGCTCCCCTACTCAATTAGTTGTCCTTGGAGATTTTTATAAAGATCAAAGATCTTCCAAAATGGCAGGATATGCTTATACCAAATTCTTAGAAGCTTGTCCTGAAGATCCTGAATGTCGTCGTGTGAAAGAAGACTTGGCTAGCTTAAATTATGACCACAGATCAGTCCAGCCCATACAGCAAGGAATACAGTTATCTTATAACCCTGGCTCTCCTATTTTCTTAGAACATGAAGAAGGGTCTGACTTGTATATTGTTTTAAACGGATTCGTTAAAATCACTAAAGTGATAGATGATAACGAAGTGTTGATAGGTATGGTAACAGAAAAAGATATCTTCGGAGAAATGGCTATTTTAGAAAATAGCCCTCGCTCAGCTTCCGCTGTTGCTACCTCTAAAGTAACCTTGTTAAAAATTAATAAACAAAATTTTGAGCTTTATATTCGTTCTCATCCTGAGATCGCTAGACGTATTATCCAGCTTTTAGCAGAAAGAATTTGGCTTGTCTTTAAAAGATTGTCCAATCAATTCATCCCTGACCCTGTAACAAGAATATACGATAGTCTTAATACCCTTATACAAAAAGATCGTGTTCCTATACAAAAAGGCGTTCCTTATATTTTTGATATGAGCCCTGAAGAGATTATTCAATTTGTGGGATTTGAGCCTGCTATAGGAAAAAGACATTTACAACAATTGATAACGTACGACCCTCTTATGGCTATAGAAAATGGAAAACTAGTATCGAAAGATATTACCAATATTCGTAGCGGTATTAGCACTTCCAATAGAGGTCAGACCATGCAACCTTATAAAAAATAGAGGAATCATGATTTTTCTTTTTGTTTATGATTTATTAAAACGCAATCACCCTGCCCATTTTTTATTAAAAGATGCCCCTTTAGTCTCAGCTAAAGTAATATCTGCCAATAGTGGTATTTTTAAAATTCCTGGAGTAAAGTATAAGATACTCCTCTCAGGAGATTATAATATCATAGGGGAATTATACGAAGTAAATGAATCCATCATGGAAGATATAGAAACTTTTTTTGCCTTAGAGGGTGTTCCCATCATCCGAAAAGAAATTACAGTGACTAGTGATTACGCTAGTACAATACCTGCTTTTTGTTATACTTTAAACCAAGGTATTCTAGAAAGAAGCCTTGCTACCGAAATCGCCTATACCTCAGATCAAATAGCTCTTTAGGATTTCCTTAATCTTATTTTCGATAAGTCTCCTATCATATAGGGGACTTCTTTATTATCTATTTCTAAAACAAGATGCCCTTCATCGGTCACTTTTTTTAAAACCCCTTCTATAATCTCATCATAAAAATTAAGGCTTACTTTTTCTCCTTTCCAAGCTAAATATCCTTCCCACTCTTTATTAATTACGTCTTTATTAGAAGGAAATTTGTCCCATAATTCTATGAGATGATTGATAATTTCTCCACAAATCTTATTAATATTTTGCTCTTTTTGGCTTAGTTCTTTAAGAGAAATCGCATAGTCAGGGGTATTGTCACTATTAATATTAATACCTATTCCTATTACCATGTATTTAATAAGATTGTCTTCTAAAATACTTTCTGTTAGAATTCCACAGATTTTTTGATTGTTAGCTATAATATCGTTGGGCCATTTGATTTGACAACTATCATCACTGTATTTATTTAACACTTTTAAGATAGAAAGAGATACGAGCTGTATTACAGAGAATAAATGGTTGGGGCTAAGATCACAAGGAACAACAAAGCTCATCGCAATATCCTTGTCAGGGCTCATCTCCCATGTTCTATTCATACGCCCACGTCCCTGTACTTGATCCCTTGTGAGAAGAATGAAAGGCTCTTTGTATTGGGTAACTAATTCTTTAGCAAGAGTGTTGGTAGACTTCGTTTGAGGGCTTAATAATAAAGTGTAGTGATTGGGGGAGATTTCTCTATGTATTTGTTCTAATATGATATGATGAGGGTAAGGGGTTTGCAATAAAAAGCCTCTATTTGATTCTGCTTTTATCGTATAACCCTCTTTTCTAAGTTTTTCTACTCTTTTATGAATAGCAGACCTAGAAATAGACAGTTCTTTGGCTATTTGTTCCCCTGAAATAAAGGTATTACTTTCTAACAAAGAAAGTAATACCTTATCCACTGTTTTAATATTATTCATTAAATATCTATCCTAATCCCTACAGGGCAATGATCTGAGCCATGCACATCACGTAAAATAAAAGCTTCTTTTAGTTTGGGGACTAGATCTTCACTAATGAAGACATAGTCTATTCTCCACCCTACGTTTCTTTCTCTTGCTCCACCTCTATAGCTCCACCAAGAATATCTATCTGTTTCCTCAGGGTGCATATGGCGAAAAGTATCTACAAAACCTGCTTCTACTACCTTATCTACCCACGCTCTTTCTATAGGAAGGAATCCCGAAGAGTTTTTATTTTCTTTAGGGCGCGCAAGGTCTATTTCATTATGGGCTGTGTTAACATCTCCCGAAAAAATAATACTTCGACCTGCTTTTTTTAATTTAATAATATAATCTAGGAAAGAATCGTAAAAATCTAGTTTGTATTGAAGACGTTCAGGAGAGCTTTCTCCATTAGGGAAATAGATAGTGAAAAAAACGAAATCTCCATAATCAGCCATAATAGTACGACCTTCTTGATCAAAAATTTCTTCACCCCATCCCAAATCAACTGCCACGGGCTCCACTTTACTAAACAAGGCTGTACCAGAGTACCCTTTTTTAGTACGAGAGGGATTCCAGTAAGTCTGTCTATCCAGAGGATTTCTGATAATTTCTTCTAATTGGTTAGGCTCAGCTTTGATTTCTTGTACTCCAACAACATCTGCATCGTACTCATAAAACCAATCAAAAAATCCTTTTTTGGTAACAGCTCTAATTCCATTCACATTCCATGAAATAAAAGTTTTCATATATAATCCTTATTTTATAATTAATTACCTATCGTAAACCCTGTATCATCAATCTCTTTATGGGGATCAGCTAAAGTAGCAGTGAATTTGCCATTAAACTTTATATTAACAAAGCCCACAGAATTATTTTGAACAAAAGGTAAATCAAAAGAAGCATCTCCTATAAGAATATAGCGTGATAGCTCAGCTTTTTCAGGGTCTAAAAAATACATTCCCACAAGAGTAGAGGTGCCTTTATTTTGTTTGTAGATATTCTGGGTAGCTGTTTCAAACATTTGTAACCAGTAAATAGTATCTTGCTTGTTTTTACGGCGTTCTGAGTATTCTGTGTATATTTTATTAATGAGTGCCGTATTCGTTTCTAAAGAAGGAATGGGGCGATCTGTAGAAGGTCTGCTATATCGAAAAAAATCCCACCCTTCTATATCTATATTCATGTAGTCCGTCTCTCTATAAGGATTAGGTATTTCAATTTTATAAGATTTTTTATAACGATAGTTTTCTATATCAATAATAGGAAATAATATTTCAAAAAAATAGCCTAAAGGGTGTCTTTCACCGTTTTTTTGAAATACTAAAAAATTATCAGAAGGGAGTTTAACCGTGTAAACAGCATCTTTAGTGGTTTCTGTTAATAAATTTAACCATAGTCTTTCAAAAATATTAGGAAGATTGTGAGAAGTGAGTGGAGAAAATCTCCATGACACAACAAAGCGCCTATCATCATCTGTAAATTCAGAACGAGACACAAGACTATAATCAAAAGTAACTTTTGCGTTTTTGTTCGTATAGGACATAAAGCGAGAATCTAAGATGATCTCCCCTTCAAAGATAACATCATAACGAATGGAGATATCACCAACGAGCTCATAAAAAGAATAACTTTTAGACATTGGGATAAGGAACAGACTCAAAGATAAAAAATATTTCATTTTTTTGAATATTTTGCTCATATTACTTTATTATACCATACTCTTGTTTTAACAAATCATTTATTGTATCGAGAATTTTATCTTTAGCTACAGATAAGACTTCTCCTGTTCGGCGAACTTTCACTTCAAATTCTTGTTTTTCTTGCCAAGAACGTCCTACCGTGATTCTAATAGGAAACCCTAAAAGGTCTGCATCTTTGAATTTGGATCCAGCTCTTTCGTTCCTATCATCTAGTATCGTTTCTATACTTTGCTCTTGAAGTAATTCATATATATTTTGAGCTTCTTGCATTAGTTCTCCCTCTACAAGGGTAGGAACGATAGCGACATGGTAAGGGGCTATTGTAATAGGGAAAACAATACCATTATCATCTGCATTTTGTTCTATAACGGCAGCGATAATACGACCTACTCCTATTCCATAACAACCACAGGTAGGGGTAATAGCTTGATTGTTTTGATTGAGTACGGTAACACCCATAGATTCTGTGTATTTTTTACCCAGTTTGAAGATATGCCCTACTTCGATTCCTTTATAAGAGCTTAAAACTTCTTTACATTGGATACATTGATGTCCAGCTTCTGCTAAATGGAAATCTCCTGTTTTAGTGATCTTACAATCTCTTTTTATAGAAACCCCTTTATAGTGCATATCTTTTTCGTTGGCTCCAACGACAGTATCCTGCATATCTAAAATAGAATTATCAGCAATAACGTCTATAGCGCAATCAATGGCACCCAAAAATCCTATAGGTGCTTTTAGCTCAGTAAATATTCTATCAGGATCAGCCATTACCATTTCATTAGCACCAATAAGATTTAATAATTTAACTTCATTAATATGCAAATCCCCTCTAATACAAGCCATCACTAATTTTCCATCGGCTTCGACTACAAAAGCTTTTACTAGGTCTTTGGTATCACATTGGAAAAATACAGCTAAATCATCAATCGTTTTAATATTGGGTGTTTGGGTTTTAGTTAGGGCAGTTTCTTTTTTAGCTTCTCTAATAGAAATAATAGAATCTGCTTTTTCTACATTAGCTACATAACCACAAGTACAACGAACTATTTCTTCCTCTCCAACGGTAGACGGTACCATAAATTCTTCAGAACCACTACCGCCTATCTTGCCAGAATCGGCAAGCACAGGGTCTACCACTAATCCTGATTTTTTAAAGATGTTGAGGTAGGCTTTTCTCATAGCTTTATAACTTTTATCCAAGCCCTCGTCATCAATATCATAAGAATAAGCATCTTTCATAATAAATTCTCTACAACGAATCACTCCATAACGAGGACGAATTTCATCACGAAATTTAGTATTAATTTGGTAGAGATTTACAGGTAAATCTTGGTAGGATTGAGCTGTTTCTTTGATAATTTGGGTGAAAGCTTCTTCATGGGTAGGTCCTAAGACGAGGTCATGATCGTGTCTATCTTGAAAACGGAGCAGCTCTTTACCCATCGTGTCCCAACGCCCCGATTCTTGCCATAGCTCTCCTTGAGTAACAAAAGGGGGGAGAATCTCCAAAGCACCAGCTTTGTCCATTTCTGTTTTGATGATATTGATCACTTTATCAAGAACTCTTTTACCTAGAGGCATCCAAGAATACAATCCCGCTGCCGATTTACGGATCAAACCTGACCTGAGCATTAATTGATGGCTGACAATTTCAGCATCTTTAGGGGTTTCTTTCTGGGTAAAAATATAAGATTTAGAATAGAGCATTTAGAGCTCTCCTTTAATTATAGTAGTAATTATATTATATTATATAGGTACATATTTCGCAAGATTTTCCTATGCATTATTTTGACATAATAAGTGCTATAGCGTATAATACAGAAGTATATATGTTATTTCAGAGGTTTTATTATGAAAGTTTTTTTACTCTTATTATTTTTAACACCCACGGCGCTAGTGTCCGCCAACACAACGGAGATTTTTCGTCGCCAATTACAAAAAAATCCCGCTAGTATTGATGCTTATGTAGGATTGATTGGACTCGCTGACACAAGAACGCTAATTAACAGCATAGGAAAAGAAGCAATAGAGGCAACAGGACAACGATCTGCTATTTATACAGCTCTTGGAGATGCTTATATAGGAGCTCAAGATTACAATAATGCCGTTAATTCTTATCGCTCAGCCATCAATCTCAATCCACGTTCTGCTACTACCTATAACAAACTAGGTCTAGCTTTAATGCACATTTCCTACTATAGACAGGCTGAAGTAGCTTTCAAATCAGCTATTGCTTTTGTTCCTACTAGGAATATTAATTCTCGTCTTATCTATCTTACGAATCTTAGTATTGTTTTTGAAAACCTTAAAGATTACACGAAAGCTAATAATATCATTAAAGATATTCTTGCTCTGAATGCCACCTATCAACCTGCGCTCGAAGTACAAAATCGCATACAAGGTTTATCTTAATACCTTGTATGCGTAGTATACATAATACTCTACAAGCTTTCAAAAAGAAAAAAGACCCAGTATACACTAGATCTTTTATATAGCCCCCTGTGGGAATTGAACCCACGACCCTCTGATTACAAATCAGATGCTCTACCATCTGAGCTAAAGAGGCAATAACTTATATTGTTATCCTTTGTATGGATAAAGCTATTATCTAGTATAGCATAATAGGGTTTCCTTGTCAATACATTTTACGAACTTTTGTATATTTTTATAAAAGTTGTGCTATTGAATTATGTTATAATAGATAAAATAAAACAGGATTAAAGCGATGAGAATACTGTGTACTGCAGATTGGCATATAGGTAAAAAATTAGAATCTTTCTCTCGCCTAGAAGAACAAAAAATCATCCTCGATTCTTTAGTGCATATCGCCGAAGAAGAATATGTAGACGCCGTTATTATTGCGGGCGATTGTTTTGATATACAAAGCCCTAGCCCAGAAATGTCTAAATTATTTGTATCCACCCTAGCTCGTTTAGCAAGAGGTGGAAAATGTCTCGTTTTAGTCATTGCAGGAAATCACGACAATCCCTTATTCCTATCTACTTCTGAGGCTTTTGCTTCTCAAGTGGGGGTGGTAATTCTTGGATACCCTCACGAAATCCCCTCTCTCGAAGAGAATCACCAAGGGTGGAAAGTCACTCATAGAGATAGAGGCGTCGTAGAAATTTTCTTCAAAAAATATAAAAAAGCTATTAGATTTTTAATGTCCCCCTATGCCAATGCCCAACGATTGAAAAAAGATTTAGGTATTGTAGATAGTGATAAAAAAGCTTGGGAGATTCTTTGTGAAGAATGGCAAAAAAACATTTCCCCCGACCCTGAAGTAAAAACTATCTTAGTCACCCACAGTTATCTCTTGCCAGAAAAAAAAGATCTATTGATACAAGATGAAGAACCTAAAGAAGATAGTGGGGAACGTTCCATTGTAGGGACTTTAGGCGGTATTTCTTTAGGGAGTATCCCTGAAGGTATTGAATATGTTATTGCTGGGCATATTCATAAGCCTCAAGCCCTCTATTCCACTAAAACAAAGGCTTTTTACACAGGGAGCCCTTTGATTTATAGCTTATCAGAAAGTGGCCAAGAAAAAAGTGTCCTTATACTAGACCTAGGTAAAAAAGATAAGGAATATCTTATTCCTCTCCCTGCACAAAGAGATGTGAAAGAAATCCATTTTAACAATTTTGATACTATAGATGAGTTATTAGCACAAGAAAAAGAGAATTATCTCATTTTAATATGGGAAGGTGAACGCTATTTTACAGCAGAAGAGCATATACACCTGCGTAATTCTCATCCCTATATACTAAGAATAGAGTCTCGCCCTACTATTGCCCATAAATCCTATGATTCTACACAAATAGAAAAAATCCAAGACCTCAGCACAAAAGAATTATTTCAAGAATACTTTCAATACAAATACCAAGGACAGCTTCCTCCTGAAGATTTATTGTCTATCCTTGGGGAGTGTCTCGATGAAGAGCCTAGCAGAGACAGCTTAGAACGAAAAAGAGGTTTTCTCCCTAAGAGTTTGAAAATACAAGGGTTTTACTCTTATAAAAAAGAGGTTGAAGTCGATTTTTCTTTATTAGAAGAAAAAGGTTTTTTTGGTATCTTTGGGAATACGGGGAGTGGGAAGTCTGCCCTTATTGAAGCGATGATTATAGCTCTTTATTACAAAGTCGAACGATTTGGTACTTTTGGTAGTGGGGGGAAGGGGAATTTCTCTAACTCCTATGGTATTATGAACCTTGATTCTGACGAGTTATTGATAGAGTTTTCTTTTGAAATAGAACATAAAGAGGGCATTGAAGAATATCTCTGTCGTGTGCAAGGGACTAGAGATAAGAAAAAGTCTACAGAAGTGAAAATTAAAAGATCCGTCCTTGCTCTAGATCAAGGAGAATGGATTCCTATAGAGGATAAGACGGGCGAAGAATTATTAGGCATTAGCTATGATGATTTTCGTAAAACCATTGTCCTACAACAAAGAGATTTCCTAGGTTTCATCTCTGCTGCCCCTAAAGAAAATACAGAAACACTCATGAGGCTTTTTCAATTAGAACGTTTTGATTTGTACTTTGTGGCGGATCATTTGGATAAAAAAGATTTTGCTAGACGATCAAGCTTAGATACTCAATTGTCTGGGTATGCTGACTGTACCTTAGAGCAATTGGATATTCATAAAGAACAACATCAAGAATTAGAAGAGAAAACTGCTCTTTTAACTAAAGACTTAGATGAGAAACGCAACCTTTTGCATACCTTGTCTCAACTGCAAAAACAAAGAGATCGTCATGAAGAAATCCAAAAAGAGCTTGCTCTTCTGGAAGAACAAAAACCTGCTTTCAATAAGGCTAAAGAACGATTGGCTATTGTTCCTTTTTTAGAAGGGGAGCAAAAATTAGATACTCTCCTCAAAGAAGAAATAGCATTAGAAATCAAGGCAGATACTATCTCCAAAGATTTAGCAACTGAGAAAATTGAGCTGGAATTAATCTTAGGAAGAGGGCAAGAATCGGCACAAAAAGAAGAAGAATTAAAAGGCTTATTATCAGCAAAACAGCTATTATGGGAGGAATCTCTTAATAATGATTTGGGGGAACAGTTCCTGAATATGGAAGTGCTTGAAAAGGATTATCAACGTACCCTTGCCTTAAAAGATCAGATAGAAGATAAGCTGAAGATTATTACTAAAAACCTACAACAAAAAAGCTCTCTACAACAAAAAGTCTCCTCACTTAAAAAGGAAGAAGATAGGCTAAGAGACCTGATAGGGCTTAGTAAGGCTTTGGATCATTTACATAATGGGGAGCCTTGTCCTTTATGTGGTTCTTTGGAGCATCCTTATCCTACTGAGGAGATAGATAGTGGGCATTTGGAGAGGGTATCTCAAGAATATCAAGAGGCTTATAAGCATTTGGTGCAATTGACAGAGCTTGAAAAATCCTTGGAAGAGCTGGAAGAGACAAGAAATGACTATAAAGAACAATTACAAACCCTACTAGAAGAATACGATGACCATGCCGATTTCAAACATAGCTATAACAAGCTTCTGACTCAAAAATTAGCTCAAGAAGAAACCACCAAAGCCTTGAAAAAAGAGATACAAGAAGGGACAGAATCCTACAACCACCAAGCTAAGAACACCAAAACATTGAGGGAACAATATAGCGAGCTGGAGAAAAATGTGGTTCGTTATGAAACAGAGGAGCAAAATCTTGTTCTGAATAAAGAGAAATTACAGCTCACTAAAACGGAACTCATTGCTCAACAAGGTAGGCTGAGACAGGATTTGAAGATAGATGATTTTTTGATACAAGAAATCTTATCTTCTCCTCAAAAGTCTGCTCAGGAAATAGAGGGATTCTTTGATTCTTATAAAGATCTCCAAAGTGAGATGAACGCTCTCTCCAAGCTTAGCGACCAGTTTGTCGATAATACTAATAAAGAAGAACTCGAAAATTCTGTGAGGGAATTGAGTGATATCCAAGAGATGTCCTTGAAGGAGCTGGGTTCATTGCAGACGACTAAGGAAATACTAGAAGATGGCTTGATTAAAAAGGCTCAACTACAAGAAGAATCCAGTGCATTGCTGGTGAGAAAGGATAATTTTGAAATTTTGAAAAAGCTGTTTAAGGGTAGTGGTTTTGTTCATTTTATAGGGCAGAAATACCTAGATAAGCTGTGCTACGCTGCAAACAAACGCTTTCTCCGTTTCACTCAAAACCAATTTGAATTGTCCGCACCAGACCAGCTCGATGACAAGAAAGGGCGTATCGTGGTGATAGATCGCCTGGCTGGGGGGCATAAGAGGGACTTGCTGACTTTATCGGGGGGGCAGAGTTTCCAAGCGGCGCTCGCTCTCGCCTTGGCTCTCGCTGATGAGAGTGGGGCTGGGCATAAGTTCTTCTTTATTGATGAAGGCTTCGGATCTTTAGATAACGACAGTCTCTACGCCGTTTTAGAGACCCTTAGGGAGCTTTCTGAGAATGAGAATCGTGTCGTGGGCGTGATATCTCACGTGCCTCTCATGAAAGAGGAAGTTTCGGCTTGTCTTCATGTGGTATTAGATAAAACTTTGGGAACGCAATTGGAATTACAAATACTCTAAAAAAATGATCATAAAATAGACTCTTTCCCCAAAAACACTCACTTTCTCTCCGTTTTACACTCACTTTATTGAGTTTTTACACTCACTTTTATTGACCTTTTTTTGAATAGTTGACTCTTTTTGTCCTTTTTAATCATTTTTAATCATTTTTTTTTACTATTTTAATCTTTTTATCATAATTTCTAAAAAATACCTCTTGAATTTTGATTTTGAATATTTTTGATTATATTTAAATATATGAAATATATTATAATCCTATTATTAACAATCGTTCAATGTACCCTCTCCGATTCTCAAGAAGATCCTTTTATGCGTAGTATTATGGGGAAAACTTATTATACATGGACTTTTGAGGGCGATATTATTCAAACACAAGAGTATAAGGTGTACGATAATGGGCGGATTATTCGTTATCAAAGTACGGAGGATTCCGATACCTACGACTATGTTCACGTTCAGACTCTGTCGGCTCATCAAGCGATATATTTACAAGAAAGCTCTGTACGACCTTTGTATTTTGCACTAGTTAGTGAAAATGAGGGTAAGGATATTTATCAAGCTTATAATCCTAATTCAGTCAATACCAATCAAATAGATTGGGCTAGTACAATTAATTTTATAAAGTCTATAGAATGATTTTTTTATCGTGTGTTAAATCAAAAAACACCCTCCGATTTTGAAGGGTGTTTTTTTAATATTTCTTTATTTTACATGTGTTCTTAAAAAATCTAATAATGGTCGTATTGCTGGACTGTCATAATCCCATATATCAGTCCTATGAAATGCATATACGTGAAACTTTTTGTTCTTAGATTCTCGCTCATCCTCATTTAATTGTATATCAACATAATCGTACACTCTCCCTTTAATGGCAGGCATATTAATATATTCGTTGTTTTTATTGTTTTTTATACATTCTTGATATTTTTCAAAACATTCTGAAATGAAATTTTTATTTTCAGGAACACAAGAAAGTAAGAGATCTTCTAATACACCTATATCTTGATTGTTAGGTAATAAAAAAATGTCTCCTTTTAATTGCTTAGATTTAAGTTTGTTATTTATCTCTTTTTTTCTGTCAAGCAACGGGATGTCAGTATCATTTATAATAATAATATTATGCCCATTATCGGAATGTTTTTCTAGTTGAATTAAATTGTCTTTTGTAAACCCATGAGAGCCATTGTTTATGATTTCATACTCATGTAATTTTAGTTTTTCATCTAATAAATATTCAAGGAATGCTTTATCTCCATCACCCTCTACAACAATTACAGTCATATTAATCTCTCACTTCAGTTTCATTATGTATAAAGTCTATTAAACCGTCTATACTATAATTATAAGATTGATAACCCTTTTTGACAGTATTAGCGATATTAATTACTTGAACTGCATCTTGTTGGGTATTAAATTCATCTTCTTGCATAATCTCAGAGAGAAATTTTAGTGTTTCATAATTATGAGTAGTGATAAACATTTGGAGATCTTTTTCTTTGGATAGTCTTAAAATAGCTCTCAAGATAGTTTTTTGTGTTTCAAAATGTAGTCCATTTTCTATCTCATCAATAAATATACAAGTGAGTCGCTCATCTAATAAAGCACAAACAATAGTAAGATATTTTTTTAGTCCATCTCCCATTAATGCTAGTATCAATCTTCCAGAATCTTTATTTTCTATATAAATGTCATTTCCTATTACTAATATATTAGTAATA
>CAMQVI010000036.1 GCA_947038195.1 uncultured Brevinema sp. | reverse complement strand
ACTTTCTTATTTCTATTATACTGGAAATATAGAAATAAGTCAAGCTTATTTAAAATAAACTCCCATTACTAGTTGTCAAGACCCTTCAGAGTTATTACTATCTAAGGATTTTTCTAATGACAATACCCTTTTTTAATATTTTGTATAATTTAATCAATCTTTATTTCTATTTTTTCAGAAATATCGTATAATAAATAATCTAAAGGAGTTTATACGATGACCATAAACGAAACATCGGCTATTTTCAAAGAGCTAGGACACCCAGCCCGCCTAACTATCATTAAAGAGATCATTAAATTTGGAGAAAAAGGATTAACAGTAGGAGTCCTACAAAAATCATTAAACATTCCCTCCTCTACCCTCTCTCATCATATTTCTTCTCTTCTATCTATTAAGTTAATTTCCCAAAAAAGAGAAGGTACTAGCCTATTTTGCATAGCGAACTATGAAATGATCAATCATGCTATTTCTTTTTTAGTAGAAGAATGTTGTACTGTATGCGCTGAAAATGAGGAAACTCCCTAATATTATAAAGATCATTCTAAGACTTTACTAAAATCAGAAGTCTCCTATTAAGTGAGGGGTAAAATTGAAGAGGTTTGGTAGCTTATTTCAGCGTGATTTAGGTATTACCTAAGAACAGATGAGGTTTTCAAACAACAAAGAAAGAACAAAGCTTGTAATTTAGTAAAAAATATACTATAATGAACCGATAGTCTAGTATAGTGCTGGATTATACAAAATATAAAATCCTTGTATTACTCTAAATGTGATTCTATCACAGATACGACTATACAAAACAGGAGGAACATATGTCCCTTATTTCCAAACTCACAGGAAAAGAACTCTATTGGTCTATTCTTTCAGGCGGAAAGAAGCTAATAGAGCATCAAGAAGAAATCAATAAAATCAACGTCTTTCCCGTCCCCGACGGAGACACAGGATCTAACTTAGCTGCTACTGCTATTTCGATCATTTACAATTCCAAAGAAACCGGTACTCTCCCTGAGATTGCCTCTAGTATAGGAGATGCCGCCCTAGACGGAGCTAGAGGTAACAGTGGTGTTATCTTTGCTCAATTCCTCTATGGAATTGGTTTGGAACTTAAAGATACTGCAGAATTAAGCACTCAAAAATTCGCTAGTATTGTTAAAAAAGGTTCTGACTACGTATACAAGGCTATTCCTCATCCTAAAGAAGGTACTATTATTACTGTAATTCGTGAATGGGCAGATTTCATCCACGAAAAGCAAGATGAGTTTAAAGATTTTGATACCCTTCTCGCTAAAGCAGAAGAAGTAGCTAAAGGAGCTCTTGCTCGTACCACAGAACAATTAGAAGCTCTTCGCCTTGCTAAGGTAGTAGATGCTGGAGCTAAAGGTTTTGTCCTCTTTATTGAAGGCATGAAAGAAACCATCCTTAACAGAGCATTTGATAGATCAGACCATGATATGGAACATCTTTTAATGGATACTTATGAAATGCCTATGGCAGAAGCAGAAACCCTTACTGAAGACTCTCTACACAATCGCTATTGTACAGAAACATGTATTGTAGGGAAAGATATCTCTCGTGATGAGGTTTTAGCTCTTCTTGAAGAAGATTCTGATTCTATTGTTATTGCAGGTGCAGAGACTAAACTTCGTCTTCATTTTCACACCAACAATCCTGCTCAAATGTTTTTTAAACTAAGAAAATTTGGCACCTTTGCTTTCCAAAAAGTAGATGATATGCGTCTCCAATATAACGTTACCCACCATCGTAAATACCCTGTTGCCTTTGTAGTAGACTCTGGAGTCTCTGTTAGTCCTGAATTTATGGACGAAAACCAAGTCCATTTCATTCCTGCTGGCTTAGAAATTGATGGTGTACAATATCAAGATGGACGTACCATAGAAATTGGAATGTTTAGAGAAATATTTGAAGACCCTACAACCAACACCAAAACCTCCCAAATTTCCCCTAAAGCTTATGCAGATCTTTTTGGCTACTTATCCAACTACTACGAATCTGTCATTGTATTATCTATGGGTTCAGGAGTAAGCGGTGCTTTCAACTCTGCTCAACAAGGTATTGAATTAGTACGTTCTAAAACAGACCTGAAAATCGATATCATTAACTCTAAAAACCTTGCTGGTGGTTGTTGTGTATTAGCACATAAAATAGCAGACCATATTAAAAATGGTATGGCTCATGATGACATTGTAAAAACCATTAATGAGGATGCTGATAAGGTAAGTAACTTCCTAAACTTCAATACTATTGATCACATGATAAAAAGTGGACGTTTAGGCTATTTCAAAGGGGGCATTATTAAATTATTAGGACTTTCCCCTGTCCTTGAAATGGTAGAAGGTTATGCTACTGTTACAGGTAAAGCTTTTGGTTTCAAAAAATCCATACAAAAATCTATTTCTAATATCAAAGCACGTTCTGAAGGGAAAAAAGTGAAATCTTACTCCCTCAATCACTCGTTCTTAGATGAAACCGTAAAAACCCACTACCTTAAACAACTAAAAGAAATTTTAGGTTGTGACCCTATTGATGTGAGTCTTGTACATCCCTGTATCGCTAATCACGTAGGATACGGCTCTGTAAGTGTAGCTGTTTTATACGAATAAAAATACTTATCCTTTAAAAACCCCTTTCTAAAGTTAGAGAGGGGTTTTTCTTAGGCACTACAAAAATCTGATATTTCTCTTTAAAAACTAGTAAAAAATGGTGAAATATAGTAAAATAAAGAGATATCTTCACAAGATATAGATGATAAATAAGGAATTAAAACGTATGATTAATCTTAAAGACATCTCTGAAACCACTCAAAAAATCCTCTTAGGCTCTGCTTTATCTATCCTTGCTATTATTATAATTTTAGTAACTATCCTCCCTAAAACGACTAAGACCACTGTATCGGGACTAACTTTTGACCAAGCTCTCTTAAACGCAGGTACCACGGAGCTCGTTTTTAGCTTCGACCAAAATATGATCCGTTTTTCTAATTACGAAGACTCTTCCGAATTATGGTTAGAGCTTATGGACTTAAGTTTTACCCCACCTATGTCTGGGACTATTAGGACTATTAGTGAGGATCGCTTTACTTATATATTTGACAGCCCTATTTCAGCCGATTCCTCTACGACCCTATCTTTCAATGATACCCCTAAGGCTTTGAACGGTACCATAGCTAATCTTTCTATTAATTACACCCCTGTTACTAATAGCCCCTATACTATTCCTGCTAAAAAACCTTACGCTACCTATGCCTCTCGATTTGAGAAAAATTTAACCAATAATCTTGAACTCTATATGAGTATGCCTACTTCATTAAAAGAGCTTAAAAAAGCCCTTACTATTACTAAAGATAATAATAATAAGACTATCTCATTTGATTTAAAATATACAGTCCAAACCAACTACTCTTCTTATAAATTAGACACCATAGAAACCAACTATCAATCACTCACCATCATTCCCCACAGATTGAAAAAGCATAGTACCTATACCTTGAAGGTAGACCACAGAACACTCCAATCACCTCAAGAAGATTTTGAGTATAAGTTTTCCACTTACGGTGCTCCTGCGTGGGAGGGGCTCTCTAGTGACATTTATTATCGCCCTGTCCCTATAGCTATCTTTACTGATGAAAGCTTAGAAATAGAAGATGAGACACTTGAAGAATTAAGCTTTACAGTAGGAGATGAATTGTGGCTTCATAGTAACAATCCTCTCAAAATAAACCCCAAGCTCTTATCGACCTTGACTAGTAGCCCCACAGTATCCAACCTCGCTTACGAGGTAACAGAAGATGGAATTAAGATCACAGGAGATTTTTTAGGAGCTACCGAGTATCAGCTTAACTTCACCCCTAAAAAAATCAAAGACATTTACAATCAAAATTTCAAAACTCCTTATTCTGCAACCTTCACGATGAAGCACAGAACTCCTGCTCTAAGTCAGGTAAAAGGACTTCTTATTTTACATAAAGATAATCCCGTGATTTCTTTCCAAACCGTAAACGTAAGTAATGTTCAAATATCTTACCAAACCGTAAGCTCAGCTTACTACACAGCTCTGTCTCTCTATAACAGAAATGTCCCCCTACCTACTCATAAGACTAATTTCACTATCACCAGCCCTGCAGATAAAGTAACATGGCATGCATTCAATGTAGGAGATCTCCTCACGAATGATACGATGCTCCTCCTCGTGAATATCCAAGATAAAGACAATCCCAACCTCCAAACTAACTTCACTAGAGTAGTGTCTACTAAAACAGGGCTTACCACCCACGTTTCTATGGGAGATATTCTATTCCATGCACGGGATATTGAATCTCAAACTCCAATAGAAAATATGATGATTTCTATTTGGGATCCTGTTCGAGGCTCTTTTCAAGATCTAGGGCGCACTACTACAGAGGGGACTTTAAGAATCCCCCGTCCTAAACTTCCCCTAGAATCTTTAACAAAACCCGTCTTTATAGGATTATTAGAAAGGCAACGTAATGATCAAATTGCTTTTGTTAGTGGAGAAGAATCTTATTTCAACAGTATAGATGGAGGCTCCAAATACAGCTCCGCCCGTTTATTATATAATAATATAGAAAATGGACAAAAAGTCAAAGGACTCCTCTTTACCGACAGGACTATCTACGAACCAGGAGAAACTATCCGTATCCATACCATTGCTCGTTCTAAAACAAATAACCAATACACTTCTAAAAGTGAGTTCTTCGATCAATCCGTAGTAGTTACCATAAGTGACCCTTTTAATAAAGAAATAACCAGAATGACCAAAAAATGGTCTGATATGGGATCTATAGATACCTCTTATGAGAGTAAATCTAATACATTTCCTGGTACTTATACGATTCGTGTCCAAGATACAAGTAAAGATTTTCAATTATATAGCTCTTTCACTATTCAATCTATCACTGCTAAAAAAGCAGAAATTCTCATTAATAGTAGCTCTAACCGATATGTATTTGGGAATACTCTTGATCTTTCCATAAAACCCCAATTTTTCCACGAAAAAGCTATTAAAACCTCTGTTCAATATATAATCAGTGCTAATCCTATTGATTATAAGAGTACCCTATATCCTTATCATCAGTTTGGTGTTGGGCCTATAGCTATACCTTATAAAGGTAACTTTTTCAAGGTAATGGCACCTACTTCCCCCTACCCAGAAAGTACTGTCTTGAAATCTGGGCGTTTAAAAGCAGGTAAGACCTCTATTTCTACCCCCTTATTACCTAGTACCGTGGATAATAAAAGAATTACCATTTTCGTAAAAAGTACCCTTAAAGACATGCTTCCTATTTCGTCCAGTAACAGTGATATTACCGTATACCACCCTACTCAGTTAGGTATTTATACTAAAAGGTCGCTCATTACCAACCAAGAGCCTATAACGTTTAATGTTCTTGCTATAGATGCCCTTAGTCAAGAGTTGAAAACAAACATCCCTGTTACCTTCGAAATCACTAAAATCACCTACCCAAAACTCGGAATATTTAGTTTTATCACCAATTATATCCCTAAATTACAACAGTATGATAAAAAGATCATCCATAAAACCTATATATTAGGACAACAAAACATCGTCTTTACTCCTGTGGAAGAAGGGGACTATACCGCTCATATTTCCTCTTATCAACAAGGCGTGAAAATAAGCTCTACTACGAGCTTCTCTGTAAAAGGGAAAAAAAGTATGAGGGATGAAGATATCCTTGCTATAGAATCTGACCAAGCCTCTTACAATAGTGGAGACAATGCTTTATTATATATTCCTAATCCTTACCCTAAATCTCGTTTATTCCTCACCATAGAAAGGGATTCTATTAGAGAATTTTACACAATTAATAGCACCAATAAAATCATCATCCATAAAATAGCCCTCACCGCTGAAGACGAGCCTGGCATCAATGTTACTGCTGTCTTGTCTGCTATCTCTAACACTCAAGATATATCACCCATAAAATATGGAAATATTACACTCAAGATAAGCCCTAACAATAAAGAATTAGCTGTTAACATACAAAAATCTAAATCCAATTATAGACCAGGAGAGGAAGTAACTATCCATATTTCAGCATCCTCTAAAGGACAACAAATTAACGGACAAGCTGTATTAATTATAAGAGATAAAGCTATATTAAATGACTTAGATCCCCAGCTTCCTAACCCCCTCTCTGAATTTTATGACACTCGTTATGGTGGTTTCACCACATGGGATACGAGTAAATTACTTTACGATATGTCCACCATAAGCAATCTCCCTGCTGATTCTCCTCAGTTATTAAGAAAGCTTAATGTATACAATGCAGTTGCCATAGCGCAAGAGAGTGAAGGACCTCGTATACGTTCTAATATCCTCAATACCATATTTTATAAAGGGGATATAGAATTATTTGATAATAAAAAAAGTACTATTTCGTTTACCTTACCTGATAATATTTCAGGATTTGATATAACAGTCATTGCTTATGATAAAAATCAGCTTTTTGGAAAAACGAATACTCATATCACTAGTTTTCTAGATCTTATTGCAGAGCCTTTATTCCCTAAATTTGTACGTCTTAAGGACGAAATCGAATGGGGTGCCTTTTTCCGTAATTTCACTGATGGGGCTATCTCTAGTGAAATTCAATTCCAAAACCCCTTCACAAATAACATAAGCAATATTACTATTGCCGCTAACGATTCCCTATTTGTACCCCAAAAAACTATCATACAAGAAGAGTACCCTAAGGATATTCCGTGGCTTATTAAAATTCTATCTATTTCCAATCAAGATGCTTACGCCCAATACATACCCTTAATAAAAGATAATCCCTACATTAGCTCTTCATTTTCAGGATTACTAAACCAAGCTACTAATATTACACTCAGTAATCAAGATAAATCCAAATTAAGTATTTCCTTATCCCCTTCTCCTACTGTACAAATAAAAGATCAATTACAAGAGATTATTACTAATGAAAGTTTATATATTAAAAATATCACTGATCGTATATTAACCCTTTTAAAATATCAAGATACTATCCTCCAATATAAACTTTTAGATTATACAAGAGAAGAGCTCCAAAATATAATCCAAAAAGACCTACATCTCTTAAAAGAGTATAATTTATCCAATGAAAGTATTATGACTCTCCCCAATTCCACCTACACGACTCGTTCTCCTATGATTATCTTAGGGGCATACCATAGTCTTTTATTAGGACAACAAAATAACTACATCATAGATCCCAATTTACTAAATTCCCTATCCAGTCAAGCTTATCGTTATAGCCGAAAAAGATTTACTGCGGGGGCTACTGATCAAGATCTTGCTCAAGCTTATTCTTTTAAGATATTAGCTATCCATAAATTATTAAATCCAGATAGTTTCAAGGGTACTTACAGTACTCTAGCCGATAGCACTCCGGTGCAAGCACTCCTCCTTGATACGATGCACTTATTGGGCTATCCTTTAGATGTTATCGCTACTCAAACAAGTAAAGTTATTGGCAGAACGAGAGAAACAGCCAATGATATTACGATTCCTAATTCTTCTGCTATTGTGGCCCAAACCCTTATCAAATACTATGGTACCATGTTAGAAGGAACTAAAATTTTGAATGGCTTAGACAGTGCCAATAAAGAAAACATTTCTGCTTACTTGGCTTATGCTCAAAAATATCCCACCCTAAAAATGAACAATACTACCATAAGAATCAATAACAAAGATTACCGTTTATCTAGCGCTGAGCCTAATTTATTGTTAGAAGATCTAGAAGGTGATATTAGAATAAAGCTCCCAGAATCTCCCCCAATATTCTACTCTATCGTACACTCTTATATTCCAGATACTATTCAAGAATCCCTCAATACAGGATATACGGTAAATAAATCATATTTTGATTTAGAAAACAATGTTGTTTTAGCAGATCAATTAAAATTTGGAGAAAAATACATCGTAGAATTAGAAGTAAGAGCTAGTGGGACAGGACGTCAAGAGATAGAGATTATACTGCCTCTCTATGGTGGAGTTATCATCCCTCCTTCCAATGAACAAAGCCCCCACATAGGGAGAAATAATTACTACCATCAAGACGATAGAATATACATTTTTGCTACCCTTCCTAATAAAAACCCTTATAAGATAAGATACCTTATACAAACGGGCTTAAGAGGGAACTGGACTGCTCCACCTATTTCTATACGACAAATTAAGGCTCCAGAAGTTTTTGGGTACCAACATCAAGAAAATATTATCATTCAATAAACACCTTAAACCATGGGATTTTACCACTTTTTCTACCTCTATCCCATAAAATTAAAAATATTATTAAAATAGCCACCCCGTCCTATATGGGGTGGCTATTTATTTTCGATTTTTCCTAGTATAAAACACTATAATCAAGACGCTAGAATATATATTGTCGCTACCCTGAGATATCTTATACAAAATATCTTAAGAGGGAGCAATCTAGCCTCCTATATTTTTATCCGATAAATCAAAGCTCCAGAAGTATTTGAATAAGATCAAGAAAATATTATCATTCCATAAAAAAAGACTCCTTAAATTAAGGAGTCTTTTTTATTTTAGATTTACTATTAGCCAATTTTTTGAGTGCTTTTTATCTCAATAAATTGTTGATTTTGCTGAGCAGCTATATCAGTAGGATTAGGGAGTAGTTCTTCATTAATATGAAGTTGTTCTATGGCTGCTCCCACATCTTGCATAATTGCATGACTAATATCTATTCTCACACCCATATCGGTAAGAATAACTAAAAGATTGCTCACACTAGACATATGCCCATCTAAGGTAGATTTTACTTCATTGAAGTTTTCTTTAAGATCATTGATAGTGGTACTATACTCTCTGAGACCATGTTGTTGCTCTTCCATAGATATTTTAGATTCTTGGGCGAGAGTCACTAAGCCTTCAATAGTCATAATCATCTCATGAGTAGCTGTATTTTGTTCTTGCATCATTCCGTTAAGCTGAGCAATACTATCTTCTACATTACTTACATAGTTGGTAATTTGTATTAATTCTTCACCAGCTATTTGCACTTGTCCTACAGAATTATCGATTTTTTCTACCATAGTATCCACTACCGTTCTAATTTCTTTAGCATTTTTATTAGTGGTTTCTGATAAACGGCGAATCTCTTCAGCCACGATAGCAAATCCTCTACCAGCTTCTCCCGCATGAGCAGCCTCAATAGAAGCGTTCATGGCTAGAAGGTTGGTTTGTTTAGCAATACCTGTGATTAATGACAAGAGTTTTATAATTTGAGAAGAATATTCCGCCACGTCTCTAATAGATACGATAGAAATTTCCACCGCACTATGCCCTTTAGAAGCGACTGTTGTTAATTTTTTAGCTAACTCTTCCGTATCAGAAGATATTTTTGCCACCCCTTCTACTTGACGTCCCATTTCTTCTAAGGTTGCAGCAGATTGAGTCATAGCAGCAGACTGACGAGAAATATTATTAAAAATGATATCTAAGGTTCTTTCCATTTGTTCTAGAGCCGCAGCAGCTTGGTTTACACTTGTAATCTGATGAGACATTTGTTTAGAAATACGCTCTGTAGAGTGATGCATAACCTGAGTTTCTAATTTCCAGCCTGCAGAAGCTGAGTACATTTCATTCATTTGAATATCCATCCCCATTCCACCACTAGATAGTGTCACAACGTGGTTTTCTAAATGCTCCATAAATGAATTCATCGTAGAGACGACATCTTTCATTTCATCAGTAGATTTAAAGGTAAGACGTTTCGTTAATTGTACACTATCGTCAGTATTGATTAAACTTCTAGCCATATCAGTAATATATCCTATTCTGACGGCTATAACTCTCATCATAAAATATAATGCTAAAAATACAGCAAACAATGCCACAATCATAATTCTAGTATTTGTCGTACTTGTTGTTACGTTCCTTACGATACCAAATAAAGAATCGTCATAAACCTCTCGTGAAGGAGTAGCAATAGATTCGTGGTATATTTTTAGTAGTTCTACTGTATTACCTTCTAAAGCCTTTGCTCTATCAGCTAGCTGATAGAGATGGTCAAATTCTTTTACAGCACGTTTACCTATATCTGTGGTAGCCTCAGCAATAAATGCATATAAGGACCCTTTGTCCACCAAGATAGAATATTTATATTCTAAATATTCTTTTTCTGCAGGTCGTAAAGGATACATTGAATCAATATACTGATCCGTTATAATGATTTTTAGCTCATTAGAATACATATGCCTCGCTGTATCACGTATAAGGATAGTACTTTGGGTACTTACCATATGGAATACCATAAAAATAACAATAGCTCCAAAAAGCATACTTAAACCCGTTCTAATACGGATATTTAGAAATAAATTCCTTAGCTTAGTAGCAGTAGATTGTTTATTGTTTGATGACATAATTGTACCTCTGTGGACTTCATAAATATAATTTATTTTTATTTTATCGGAATCTCTTGAATCAAAATTGAATTATTCCTATAATATTATATATAATAAATTATTATATTTGCCTTTAGATATATCGACAAAAAAACGAGGACTTTAATAAAATGAATAAATTTTTTCTTCACTCCCATTATGACCCAGCTGGAGACCAGCCCAAAGCCATAAAAAGCCTATCTCAAAATTTTCAGATGGGTATGAAAGAACAAACCCTCCTAGGGGTTACAGGTAGTGGTAAAACCTTCACTATGGCTGGAGTCATCCAACAATTACAAGTCCCCACCCTCATTCTTTCCCCCAATAAAACCCTCGCTGCTCAATTATTTAGAGAATTTAAAGAATACTTCCCCGAGAATGCTGTCGAATATTTTGTGTCTAACTTTAATTATTATCAACCAGAAGCCTACCTACCCCAAAAAAACGTATACATAGAAAAAGAATCCCGTATTAACGATGAATTAGACAGAATGCGTATTTCTACCGTTGCTTCCCTATTAGAAAGGAAGGATACCATTGTTATTGCCTCTGTTTCTTGTATATATGGTATGGGAGCTCCAGCAGATTATAAAGAGCTAATCCTTCTCCTCACGGTAGGAATGCAGATAGACCTCAAAAAAATATCTCAGCATCTTGTTCGTATTCTCTATGAAGAAAGAGATTTTACCCTAGAGAGAGCTTGTTTTCGTTATTTTAATGATCACCTAGATATCCACTCTTCTTACTCAAAAGACCTCCTTCGCATTTCTTTTGATGATAATTTCACGATTGTCTCCATTAAAGTTATCCAGTACATAACAGGTACTATTTTAGAAGAATTAACGAGAACGCTCATCTACCCTGCTCGATTATTTCTCACCACGGATAACAAAATAGAACAATCTATAGAAAATATAGAATTAGAATTAATAGACAGAATGCAAGAGCTCAGAGCAGAAGGTAAATCCGACGAAGCCTCCCGTCTAGAATCTCGTGTTAAATACGATATAGATATGATGCTTAGTATGGGTTATTGTAATGGAATAGAAAATTACTCTCGCCATTTGACCTTTAGAAAACCTGGTGAAAGACCTTTCACCTTATTAGATTATTTCCCCAAAGGAGATTATTTAACTATTATTGACGAATCCCATATAGCCATCCCTCAAATTAGTGGCATGTTCAATGGTAATCTCAGCAGACGTACCACCCTTGTCAATCATGGATTTAGACTTCCCTCTGCCATAGACCATAGACCTCTAACCACAGACGAATTTTTCACTATTGCCGATAAAGTCCTCTATGTGTCTGCCACCCCTGCTAACTTCGAAATAGAACAATCCGAAGCCGTCATTGAACAGATCATCAGACCCACAGGATTACTTGACCCCCTCATTGAGATAAGACCTTCAGAAGGACAAATTACCGACATAATCAGAGAAGCCAAGATACGTAAAAAAAATAATGAAAGAGTCCTCATCACCACCCTAACTAAAAAAATGGCAGAAAATCTCACCGAACATCTCATAGAGTCAGGACTTCTCGTTTCTTATATTCATAGTGATGTCGACACGATACAAAGAACAGAAATTTTGAGAGATTTGAGATTGGGCAAATACGATATCATCGTGGGTATCAATCTCCTAAGAGAAGGAATTGATTTACCCGAAGTATCCCTCGTATGTATTCTCGACGCCGATAAGGTGGGGTTCTTACGCTCTACACGCTCGCTCATTCAAATTATAGGGCGTAGTGCCCGAAACAGCAAAGGACTCGTCCTCATGTATGCAGACAAGGTGAGTAATGCCATGAGAGAAGCCATGAGAGAAACTTCCCGACGACGTAAACTCCAAGAAAAATTCAACACTCAACATAGCATTACCCCTAAAACAATAAAAAAAGAAATCAAGGAAATTTTAGAGAGAACCCATAATGTAGGAGATTCTAAAAAAGCACTGAAAGTGGACATAAAGCATATCCTAAAACACCAAAAAACCAAAGAAAAACAAATAGCCCAAATTACCATTCTTATGGACGAATACGCAGACAAGCTCTTATTTGTTGAAGCAGCTATATGCCGTGATGCTATTTTAAAATTAGAAAAAAAGAAGGATTTACCTAAAACTCCTAAAAAAACTGAAAAACCTAAAAAACTATAATTTCCGAGATGATCGCTAAAATACTAGAAGCAAATTCCCCCTACTTTTAGTTTTTAGCATGTTTAGCATTTTAAAGAAATCTCTTCTTTTTATAGATTATAAGAAATTTATCCCCATTCACTAACACAAGTTAAAAACCCCCTCTTAAGCCTCTAAACTATAATTTTAGAGGCTTAAGAGGATTTTTAAAATTTAGAATTCCTTTCACCACCTATAAAAATATCCACAAAAAAAACGCTAGCATAACACTAGCGAGAATTCGTTTTACAGCCTATAACAATATCCACAAAAAAAAACGCTAGCATAACACTAGCGTTTGTCCTGTCGAATAACTCTTAAAGAGCTATTACCTCAAATAAATTTACCATACATTGAGTATACCACAAAATCCTATTTTTTTCAATCTTTTTATCTAATTATTGATAAAATCTTCCTTGTATTTGATTTTCTATACCCCTATTTCTATTAATAAGCAATCAATACTATTATATTTGCCAATCATTATAAACATATCTATATTAAAATAGATATGTTTTCACTTCTATAATTCATATCATTTAAATTCAAGAAAAAAGGGGCTACCTTTTAGTAAGACCCTTTATTATAAAAAATAATTATCCTCAGGAGATTTTATGTTAATATTATTAATAACAGCCCTATCCATGATGGGACAAGGGCAAAGTAAAGAAGAGGCGCTACAACAATATCTTGAAACTACAAAAATTGCCGCCACAGAAGAGTTCAATAAAATGCAATTGCCCGATTACTTTATCCCTATATTTAAAGTCTCCAACCGATTCCAAGGCTCATCTATTATCTTGAAAGATCAAAAAAACATCAATGTACCTGTATCTACCACTATGTTTGACGTTCAAATTTCCAGATATTCTAAGTCTTTTTTATTACTTAGATTATTTGTCGAAACCCCTATGTCTTATAGTTCTTTAGATAGTCAAAATTCTAACCCCTCTATTAAATCACTAAACAATACCTCCATAGGAGTGGGCATAGGTCTTGGTTGGTACTACTATGATTCCAGAACGGCTCTAAAGCCAACAGGTGTTACCGTTTCTAGTACCCTTCTAGGTTCTTGGAGTATAGGCGTAGCCAATAGCACTACTCCCGATTTTGAGAAAGAAAATAATGGTATGTTTGAAATTAATTTCCGTGTAGAACATTTTATCAAACAAAACTTCGCTATTCTCTATGGACTAGACTTGGGAACTGTATTTCTAACCCATAACAATGCTGCATCAAATACTAAATATGTTACAACAGGTGTTATGTATGGCGCTGTATTTGGATTCTCCTTCTAGGAGATTTTGTAAAAAAATAGTTTTACAAGATAGAGTATGATATATATAAATATAAAATTAGGAGCACCTTATGGGCTTATTTATCTTCTTGATATTAATGGGTAGTATGACCTACGCTCAAGAACCCCAAAATGCTAAAATGCAAGAGTTTCTCGATAAAGAACTCCCAAAAACCATAGAAGCGTACAAAAAAACTCAGTTACCAGATTTTTATGTACCTTTATTCAAGGTAGCCAATCGATTTCAAGGTTCCACCATATTCCTTGACAATAAAGATAATACTACTGTGCCTATATCTATGACGATGATAGATATCCAATTTATGCGTTATTCTTCTTTATTTGGAATAATAAGATTTTATACCCAAACACCTATGAAATCATCTTCCTATGCACAGCAAGCATCCGACCCTTTCTTGAAAAATCTAAACAATACTACGGTAGGAATAGCTAGTGGTGGTGGTTGGCACCTTTATGATTCTCGTAAAGCTGATACAGGAAAAGGCATTAATATCTCCGTAGCATTCTTTGGTTTTTACAACATAGGCGTAGCCAACCGCACTATAGATGACGGAGAGCATACCAGTAACGGTGGTGCTGAGATAAATTTTCGTATAGAACAATTTTTACATAGAAATCTTGGTATTGTTTATGGACTTGATGTGGGATTTTCTACCTTACATTATAAAGAGCTAGACCCTATTAGTAATTTGGAAAAATCTCTTGGCACTACTAGTGTACATTATGGCGCTGTACTAGGTCTTGCTTTCTAGGTGGGTGATTCCCCTTTAATTCTACTTTCAAATTACAAATACCCCTCAAGATCGCCTGAAAATACAATCAAATAACAGAGCATATTTAATACTCTATACAGCACCTCTATGCTTGTATACCATATCACCATCTGAATAAGTAATCGATAATGGTAATGATTAAGTATAAATTGCAAATATTTTATGTCAAAAATAAATTTTTGACATATATTCTTGTTATTTTTAAATTAATAAAGGAGTTATTTATGAAAAATAATAAACGATCTAATCTTATGAATACATTTGGTATATTCATATTATCATTAGGTATTGCTATTGCTTGCTCTACAACAGACGAAGATGATGAGCAAATTATTGGAGAAATTGATCTTTTAGAAGAAATACTATTAGATCAATTTAAAACAAATTATGTTGGTACTTATACAGCAGAACCAACAGCGACGCTTGAATTTCATGGAAAAAATTTAGTGTTTAATAACAATGGTAGAGTTAACGCTTCTAAAAATGCTGATGATAATCTCTATTTTGATATTTCTATAAATGGATCCCCAGGAGTATCTGATATTTTTCGTATTCTTTTTATAGAAGATTCCATTGATTATCCTCCTTATGTTCAAAGTGTAATAGCTCAAACTGCTACGAATGTATTTATTCAAAATCCAGTTATAACAGAAGTAGGTGGAAATATAATTGAAGGTGGGGATATAATTGAATTGATTATCCATCCTAACACAGGTGTCTTAACTTTTGATGGTGTTAAAATAGCTACTAAAAATTAAGAAGATATTAAAAAGCCACTCTATGTACCTTAGAGTGGCTTTTTAGATTATATTATTTTAGCGAAACTAAAGTCCAACACTTGAAAAAAATAAATACATGTGCTATTATATGTGATATAATATGGAGGGTTACGAAATGAAAGTAATCATAACTAAAAATCACGCAGAAAGTTGTCAAAAAACAGCAGCAATAATGGCAGATATTATTAATAATCAGACGAAACCTGTCTTAGGTTTAGCCACTGGTGGCACGGCTGAGCAAGTATATGCAGAATTGGTACAATTACATCAATCCAAAAAACTTAGTTTCAAAAATACTGCTACTGTTAATTTGGATGAGTATGTAGGATTAGCTCCCGATCATGACCAAAGTTATCGTTATTTCATGAATTTTCATTTATTTAATAAAGTAGATATTGATCTAAAAAATACCTATGTTCCTTTAGGGAATACAGACCCTATAACAGAGCTAAAAGCATTCCAAGAAAAACTAGCCAGCACCCCGAGACATTTTCAATTATTAGGCGTAGGTCCTAACGGACATATTGCTTTTAATGAGCCTAGTGCTACCCTTCATGCTGATGCTCATATTGTTAATATAGCAGATGCTACCATAGAAGCTAATGCTCGCTATTTTGCCAGTAAAAATGATGTTCCTAAAACTGCCTTTACGCAAGGAATGGGAGATATCCTAAAAGCTGAATGCCTCGCACTTTTAGCTACTGGTGCTAATAAAGCAGATGCTATGAAAAAAATGCTTTTGAGCGATGAAGTTACTACAGAATACCCTTGTACTTTTTTAAAAACTCATCCTAATTGTATTATCTTTATAGATCAAGCTTTGGCTGATTTAATCGGCTATAAGGGCTAATTATCCCTAGGATAGTATAATCCTTTTAACATAAATACAAAATTAAAAACACCTAGCTTGCATAAAGCTAGGTGTTTTTTTTATTATGATGCTTTATTACCATTTAAAAGCATACGATAAATCGGTGCGTAAATAGACAATCCCCCTAAATTTTTGCTATTCTTTGCTATATTCCTATATTTAGTAGTATACTATATATAGGAGTTTTAAATGAAAAATTTATTTTTAATTTTATTTAGTTTATTTCTTGTATCTTGTAGTGATAGCACTAAAGCAGAAACTATCTATCACAATGGTACTATTTTGACGATGAATGACATTATGCCCACAGCTGAAGCCCTAGCCATCACTAAAGGGAAAATTTTAGCTGTCGGTTCTTTAGAAGAGCTTTACGCCTACACCAATAAAAAAACCACCCTCATTGACCTGAGCAATAAAACACTCTTACCGGGTTTTATAGACCCTCATAGTCATGTATTTGGTATCGCTATACAATCCATAGCCGCCAATCTCTACCCCGCTCCCGATGGTGCTGTCAATAACATCGATGATCTTTTGTCAGAATTAAAAAAATATTATGAAACCAATCCCGATCTTTATAAAGAAATAGGTTTTGTTGTTGGTTTTGGTTATGACGATTCTCAATTACAAGAACAAAGACACCCCAATAAATTTGACCTCGATAAAGCATTTCCCGATATCCCTGTATATATTATGCACCAATCAGGACATATAGGTGTTGCCAATACTAAAGCTTTAGAATTTCTAGCCATAGATGCTAATACTCCTGATCCTGCTGGTGGGATCATTCAAAGAGTAGAAGGCAGCCAAGAGCCCAATGGTGTTTTAGATGAAACCATACATATAGAATCTTTTTCTAAAATTGCTAAATTTTCCCCACTCTTTGCAGCCAAAATGTTATTAAGTGGTATTGATCTCATGACCACATTTGGATATACTACCGTTCAAGAAGGGAGATCCAGCGAAGAGCAAGTCTTAGTAATGAAAATACTAAGCTTTTTCAGATTATTTATTATAGATGTGGTATCTTATCCTGATATATTTATGGCTCCAAAGTCTGTTTTAAAGGCTAGCCATCAATATAAAGGACGCTTTCGTATTGGAGGAATGAAGATTAGCTTAGATGGTTCTCCTCAAGGAAAAACAGCATGGAGAGATAGACCCTATGTCGTCCCCCCTCATGGACATAATTCTGACTATGTCGGTTATCCTGCTATTGAAAAGGCTCTTGTTTTTGAAAAAATTGAAATGGCATACGCCAGTAATATCCAAGTTTTAGCCCATGCTAACGGCGAAGCAGCGATTGATTTATTTATAGATGCCGTAGAAAATGCTGAAAAAAAATATGGTAATAATGATCAAAGACCTGTCTTAATCCATGGGCAATTCACCAGAAAAGATCAAGTCGCCAAAATTAAAAAATTAGGAATATTTCCTTCTTTATTCCCTTTACATACCTACTATTGGGGAGATTGGCATAGAGAACAAACTATAGGCAGACCAGGATATAAAGATATTTCACCTACCAAATGGTTTGAAGATGAAGGGATGATGTTTACGTCTCACCATGATGCTCCTATTGCTGTTCCCAATAATATAAGAGTCTTATGGGCTACTGTAAATCGAATTTCTCGAACAGGTAAAG
>CAMQVI010000035.1 GCA_947038195.1 uncultured Brevinema sp. | reverse complement strand
CACATAGAGGCACACTCTTTCCCTACACGACGCTCTTCCGATCTCCAACTCTATACGGAATATTAGGGGTGTACTTACCTTTAATAGTGGTTAACTGTATTATTTTAGGAAGAGCCGAGGCTTTTGCTAGTAAGAATACAGTTTTAAGATCAGCTCTTGATGGCTTAGGTATGGGTTTAGGTTATACTGCTGCGTTAGTGTCTATTGCTATCCTTAGAGAATTATTAGGCAATGGTACTTTATCTCTCCAAATGGCAGAAAATATAGGTTTTGTTTTTAATTTTACCCACCCAGTAATACAAGATATGACAAACCCTATCGTCAATGTGGTGAATGTTTTTGGTGCACCAGCTCCTGTTAATCCTGAATTAAAAGAACAATATCTAACAATTTTCAACGTTGTTCATATTATTCCCGATCCTCTTCAATTAATGAAATTACCACCTGGGGGATTTTTGGTGATGGGATTGTACCTGACCATTTTACAACAATTTACCATTGTTAAAGCAGATAGAAAAAAGGCAGCTTTGATAGCAGCAGCTCTTGCAAAAAAAGCTGAAGCAGAGAAAGCAAAAGCAAGTGAAGGAGAATAACATGGCAGAATCATCATATTTTATAATCTTTATAACAGCTACTCTTAGTGGAAACATGGTTTTTGCTAAATTTTTAGGTCTTTGCCCTTTCTTTGGGGTAACCAATAAAATGGAAGACGCCGTAGGAATGGGCTTTGCTGTTATTGTTGTACAAATGGTAACAGTATTGATAACATGGCCTTTATATAATTTAGTTTTGCTCCCTTTAGGTCTTGAAATTCTAAAAACAATGATGTTTATCCTTGTCATAGCAGCTTGTGTTCAAATGCTCGAAGCTATCTTGAAAAAAATAGCACCCAGACTCTATAAAGCTTTAGGGGTGTTCTTACCATTAATTACCACGAACTGTATTATTTTAGGGATAGCATTAATTGTTATTGCTGAAAATTTAGATTTTGGTAGAGCTATGTGGTACGCTTTTAGTGCCTCTTTAGGCTTTATGTTTGCTCTAGTCTTAATGACAGCACTTAGAGATAAAGTTAAAAATGCACCAATACCAAAGGCAGTACAAGGTATGCCTTTAGCATTTTTTATTGCTACAATTATATCAATCGCATTTATTGGATTTGGTGGATTCGCAATGAATTAAATTCTTTGTGTAAAATATTTATAAATAAAAGGAGTTACTATGCCTATACCATTACATGTTTTTTATAACTTATTAGGATTACTAGGTTTTGTGAGTGTTCTTGCCTTTATTTTTTCTTGGAGTGCTGCTCGTGGGGTAACGATACAATCCTGTAAAGGAGATGGTACTTGTGGATGTGATGGAAAAAAACACGAACATGGTACCACTGCTGATAAAATTTTAGCTTTAATTAAAAAATAAAAGGAGATAAATATGGATATTTCTAATGTAATGATAGGAACTGTCGTTCTTAGTGGTACAGCATTTGTATTAGGTCTCGCAATTTCAGTTGTAACACAAATTTTTCATGTTGAAGTAGACCCTCGTATTGATCAACTGCATGATATTTTACCCCATTTGAATTGTGGAGCTTGTGGACACCCTGGCTGTATGCCTTATGCTGAAGCTGTTATTAATGATAAAGAAGAAACTAATAAATGTAAACCCGGTGGGGCTGATGTAGCTGCTAAGATAGTAGCACTTTTAGCAACTAGCCCAGAGGAAGTCTAAAAATTTTAAATTCTGATAAATAAATGAAATGCTCTCTATCACAAGGCAGAGAGCATTTCATTTTAAATACTAGAGAGATATATGAAAGAAAGAGCATTGAGAAATAAAACGATCACTTTAACAGAAGAGGAAAGAGGTTTTTTAGAGAAAGAGATAGTTCTTCCCAACAAAATTATAAGGTTAAATGATATATCTAATAAGATTGTCTTGGGGAATACTCTAGAGGTACTACCTCTTTTACCCAAAGCGTTTATTGATCTTTTGATTGTTGACCCTCCCTACAATCTCTCTAAGGACTACCACGGTAATAAATTTAAAGAATCTTCAGAAAAAGAATATGAAGAATATATTGATTTATGGCTTTCTGCGTTATTACCTGCTCTAAAAGACAATGCCTCTATATATGTGTGTTGTGATTGGAAATCTTCTCAAGCTATCTATACAGTATTATCTAAATATTTTATGATACAAAATCGTATTACTTGGCAAAGGGAAAAAGGAAGAGGGGCTCAATCGAATTGGAAAAATGGAATGGAAGATATTTGGTTTGCCACTTTGTCTAAAAATTATTATTTTAATGTAGAGGCTGTGAAAATAAAAAGAAAAGTCCTAGCCCCTTATAAACAAGATGGAAAACCAAAAGATTGGGAAGAAACCCCAGAAGGGAATTTTCGCTTAACGCATCCTTCTAATTTTTGGGACGATATTTCTATTCCTTATTGGTCTATGCCTGAAAACACAGATCATCCCACCCAAAAACCTGAAAAACTAATAGCTAAACTTATTTTAGCAAGCTCAAAGGAAGGGGATTTTGTTTTTGATCCATTTTTAGGGTCGGGAACGACTGCGGTAGTAGCTCAAAAGCTAGGGCGTCTCTTTAGTGGTATAGAGCAAAATCTAGAATATTGTCTCTTGGGGCAAAAAAGATTAAATATAGCTCAAAAATCGCCTGATATTCAAGGGTATAATGGAGTTTTTTGGGAACGTAATACCAAAATTCCGAATAATAAAAAAACATTTGAATGACACCCTGAATTGTGTTATAATTAAGTAATGAAAATAAGTAAATAAATTTGGAGGCGAATATGTCTGATAAAGTAATAAAAGGTACAGAAGAAAATTTTGTATCAGAAGTTTTAGAATCTAAAATTCCTGTTCTTGTAGATTTTTGGGCGGACTGGTGTGCACCTTGTCGCATGACAGGTCCTATTGTTGATCAAGTTGCAGCAGAATATGAAGGTAAAGTGAAAGTAATGAAATTCCATGTGGATGAATGCCCTGAAGCTGCAGGACAAGCTGGAGTCACTAGTATTCCTGCCTTTATGATGTATAAAAATGGGAAATTAGTGCAGAGTATAAATGGAGCTATGCCTTTAGCTCAGCTTAAAGCTTTGGTTGATGGTGCCCTTTAAATTTATTAATAAATATGTTATAATGAGTAGCTAGTTTTATACTGGCTACTCATTTTTTTTTGGAGAATAAATATGATATTAAAAGGTAAAGTCGCCCTTGTAACAGGCGTAGTAAACGACAGATCTATTGCCACTGCTATTGCTCGGCAATTCAAAGAACAAGGGGCTACCGTAATTTTAAGTTACCAAGAACCCTTAAAAGATAGGGTAGAAAAAATCGCTAAAGAATTAGATATTACAGATTTATACGCTGTAGATGCTACTAATGAAGAGCAAGTAAAAGAAATGTTTGAAAGTATTGATAAAAAATATAATGGTATTGATACAGTAGTGCATGCTATTGCTTTTGCTAAAAAAGAAGAGCTGACGGGTGGGATTACTGACTCCTCAGCCGATGGCTTTTTATTAGCTCAACATATTTCTGCTTTTACTCTTATTACCTTGGCAAAATACGCCACTCCTCTAATGGAAAAAAGAGGTGGGGGTTCTATTGAGGCTCTTACTTATATAGGATCTACCCGTCCTGTGCCTAACTATAATGCCATGGGTGTCGCTAAAGCGTCTTTAGAATCTATTGTTAGATTTTTAGCTTTTGAATTAGGCCCTAAAAATATTCGCGTAAATTCTATATCCCCAGGCCCTATCCAAACCTTAGCTTCTCGTGGTATTACAGGATTTAAAGATATGTATAATGGTGCCGTTAGCTCTCAATTTCTAAAAAGAAATATTACAGCTGATGATGTGGCTGGTACAGCGACTTATCTAGCTTCTGACTTTAGCACTATGGTATCTGGTATGATAATCTTTGTAGATGGTGGTTTTCACTGTGGTACAAGCTATACTAATGAACAATAAACTATAACAAATAAAAAAGCACCTTATCTAATATAAGGTGCTTTTTTTATCTTTTTATCTATTATAAGACATTTTCTTGACCTAATTAAAATAATAAATTATACTATTAGGTATATTATATCAATGAAGAGGTGAGGCTTATGGACTATTTGTTGCAAGGTGGATGGGTAATGCTTGCTATTATACTTTCTTCCGTAATTGCGGTAGCTGTATTTGTAGAAAGAGTACTATATCTTTATTCTGTATCCAAAAATGCACATATTATTAGAAAAGAAATGCAAGAACGTTTTAGAGGATTGAAAGTAGGGGAAGCTATTTCTATCTGTGATAGTCACCCAGGAACAGCTTCTAATATTATTAAATCTGGTTTAATAATGGCGGCACGCTCTAGAGAAGAGATGGAAAGAGCTATGGACGATGTTGCTAAAGCAGAATTGCCTAAATTACATAAAAATCTTACTATATTAGCCACTATCGTCAATGTATCTACCTTGTTAGGGTTATTAGGTACCGTACTAGGGATGATTACTTCTACTTCTGTATTAGCCTCCCAAGGCTTAGGGAATCCCCAAGAATTAATCGGTGGTATTGCTCAGGCTTTAGTAACGACTGCTGCAGGATTGATAGTATCTATCCCTTCCTTAGTAGCCTATAATTATCTTATGTCTCACGCTGATGGTATTATTATTATGATAGAGACTACAGCTACAGACCTTGTTAAAGTATTGAAACCCAGCACTGTTAGTGGTTTGGGATCAAAAAACTGGTAAGTAATAGAAATAATACAATAGATGAGGACAAAGAATGAGTCAGAATAAAAAACAAGAAAAACAAGAAAAAACAATAGATCCCAAAGTTATTCGCAGAGTTATTTTACAAGCTTTTGTGTGGGTATTGGTGATAGCCTTTGTATCTACGATTGGGGTTATGTGGGACGATCAAGGGATGGGAGTCCCTACTGTTGTAGAAACTTCAGGATCTAAAATAGATTTATCTCCTAGACAGCTCTATATGTTGGAATTTGAACGTCTTGACGAAACTCTTAGAGAACAAAATCCTAATATAGACCCTAGAACAATAAATAAATATCTTGTCTATGCTAGTTTAACGAACACTGCTGATATGGCGGTAAGACAACAATTCTACAATGATATTCAGCTTAAGCCTTCTGATTTTATTAAATCTCAAATGCAAGGGGCTAATATTAATAGGGATGTTTTAGACTTTCAATATGCAGAATCAGCTTTCCTTAGTCCTTTAGGCGCCTTGTCTTCCATGGGAGCACCTACGGTTTCCGATATGTACGCCTATAGTGATCTTAAAAATTTTGCTATTGCTACGGAGATGATTGTTTTTAATAAAACCAATTTTCTTACCGTGAAAGTACCAGAGATAGATCAAGAAAACCACTATTTAGAAAATATTGGACAATGGATAGAGTACCAAAGTGTGAAAAATTTTCAGGTCTCCAATAGAGGGCAAGCTAGAAGAGTTATCAAGACTCTTAAAGAATTGGGCTTAGAAGAAGGGATTTTGGCTATTGCTAAGGATCCTAAAATAGGTGCTACCTACACTCCTGAGCTGATGTTAACTGCTGGGGCTGATACTTTTGATCATATGATAGAAGTCGTTAAAGCCTACAAAGAAAAACCAGTAGATACTGCTTATGCTATTAGTGAGCCTATTTATGAAGATGGCTCTTACCATGTGTCTATTATTGAGGCTGTCACTCCTTTTGTAGCTCTAACTCCTCCCCTTAAAGCTAATATTCTTCAAGATTATGTTCTTAAAAATTATAAAAAATTAGCTAAAACCCATGCTACAGAGTGGGATAAGGCTACCAAGGCTTTTGAAGCATCTCTTGTAAGTAATGTTTCCTTTACAACTGTTGTTGCTGAAAATCTTGGGGCTGTCAATCATATAACAACACCTTTTACCATGCTCAACCGTGTTATTACTAATGTGACGGGGGCTGTAATAAATCTCCCTGTACTAAGTGATAAAAATGTGCTAGGAGCACTTTTAGATACTCCAAAACAGGGTATCTCTCCTGTTGTCGATGTAAAAGATAAAAAAGAGCTATATATAGCTTTTAGACCTTTATTTAAGAATTATACTCAAGACGAAGAAAATACTGATGTTATAAATGATGCAGCATTATTCCAAGAAGTCAATAATTACAAGCTTACTGTGCTACAAACATCTCTTAATGATGAAAATAAGAAAAAACGTTATAAATTAAAAACTTATCCTGAGGTCTTGACTAATTTGATTCCCGTTTATTAAACTATAGGAGTTAATATGCAAAAAGATTTCGTCATTAAAAACTTAGGCGAACAAACCCACATTTCCCCGCTCCTTAACTTGGGACCTAGTGGTTATGTAGAAAATCATCAACGTATTTTATACGATGTGATTTATGATGAAGATGCGGACAAAATGCCTGATCCTCAACAAGCTTTTGAGAAAGCTGGCCCTCGTAAAATGATCTATTTTGATCCTAAGAAAACGAGAGCAGCTATTGTGACCTGTGGAGGCTTGTGCCCTGGTATTAACGATGTGATTCGTGCTATTGTAAGAGAGCTGTACTACAGTTATGGAGTGCACAATATCTTAGGTATACGTTATGGTTATAATGGACTTATTAATCTCAAAAAAAATAAACCTATCCCCTTAGATCCTGAATTTGTAGATCAGATTCATACTATAGGTGGGACTGTTTTAGGTTCTTCCCGTGGGGGAGGCGATAAAGTCAAAGAAATGGTGGATAGTCTTGAGTTTCTGGATATTGATGTGCTCTTTACTATCGGTGGAGACGGCACTCTTAAAGGTGCCCACGGTATTGTGGAAGAGATAGAAAGACGAGGCTTGAAGATAGCTGTAGTAGGGATTCCTAAAACAATCGATAATGATATTAGCTATATCCAAAGCTCTTTTGGGTTTGAAACGGCTTTTAGTTTAGCTGTTAATGCTATTGCTTGTGCTAGTATTGAGGCAGATAATGCTCCTATGGGTATTGGTCTGGTCAAGTTAATGGGACGACATTCTGGATTCATTGCGACTAATGCTACGCTAGCGATGAATGATGTGAACTTTGTCTTTGTTCCTGAAGTGCCTTTTCGTATGGATGGGTCTGATGGATTTCTTTATGCTTTAGAAAAACGTCTTTTAGCTAGAGATCACGCTGTTATCGTTATAGCAGAGGGTGCCGCTCAAGATATTCTTGTAGCCGATGCTAAGAACCAAGCTACAGACGCTTCTAATAACGTAAAGCTAGAAGATGTTGGGGTTTGGATGAAAGATAAAATCATAAACTACTTCAAAGGTAGAGATTTAGATGTTAATTTAAAATATATAGATCCTAGTTATATGATACGTAGTGCTCCTGCCTGTCCTAACGACTCTTTGTATTGTTTATTATTAGGGCAACATGCTGTGCATGCTGCGATGGCTGGTAAAACAGATCTTATCATGGGGCGTTGGAATAACATGTATAGCCATGTGCCTATCACCCTTGCTACATCCAAGCGTAAACACCTAAACCCTAATACAATATTCTGGCATAATTTAATGTCTGCTACTCGTCAGCCTGTGGAGATATTTGATATAGATAATACAAAAACTGAATAATTCCCTTGACATATCGATTTAGGTGTGTTATAATTATTGCATAAATTAGAGAGAATGCCGATGTTAGCAGAGCGTACCCTATGGTTAGGGCAGTGAAGCGTACAAGGTTTTCTTTAAAGTAAATTAAATTGGAGAGATGGCCGATGTTAGCGAAGCATCCATAACGAAGTTAGGGTAGTGCGGCATACGAGGTCTTCCTTAAAGTAAATTAAATTGGAGAGATGGCCGAGTGGTCGAAGGCGCACGCTTGGAAAGCGTGTAAACGGTAACGTTTCGAGGGTTCGAATCCCTCTCCCTCCGAGTAAAAAGATTAAAGAGTGTAGGTGTACACTCTTTTTTTTTGTTTTAAAATATTAGAGGGGGTGGAAGAGTCATAAAAGTGAGCTATTTAATCATATTTTTGATCTATTTACTCATTTTTAATCAATAAAAGAGTCATTTAAAATGAGTGTTTTTTTGGTTTAGTCACTTATTTCAAATATTTCCCCATTTTTTTATCTTTTTTTTCGATTTTTTAGCCCCATTTTTGCCCTTTTTTTTCTAAATTTTATTCTCTTTAAAAAGAGAGGGATTTTAAAATGTTGGGGGGGATTTTTCTCAAGGGTTTTTTTTCGATTTTTCCCAATTTTTCACTCAATTTAAAATTAGAGAAATCTTGGATGAAATTTTTGGGATTTTTAATATTTCGTCGAAATTTTTTTATTTGATTTTAAAAGAAGAGGGATTTGAAATGATTTTTTAGATTTTTCTGTTATTTAAGATATTTTTGGAGAAGAGGGTTTTTAAAATTATAGAAATTTAAAATGTTGGATGATTTTTTGGGGTGGGAGGGGATTTTCAAGATATTTCACTATTTCTAGACGTCCTTCTTGTGAAGCATAGTCTACTATATTCTCATAGAGAGTGTTTCCTCTGCTCAGCACTAATAATAATATTAAAATTCTTATTATCTACTCTCTACTTTTTAGTTTGTGTACCCCTTTTTTTAACTTTTTATCAGAATCACTGTAGATTATTGTATACGCATCTTTAAGTATCTTACTTTCATCAGAGATGTGGTTTGTGATAAGGTAATGAAACATATCTGGCGTAGCCCATAAAAAGCTTTTATTTGTTCCTAATTTTTTATTATTTGCTAATAAATAGTTTTTTGCATTTGCGACATTGATGAAGTGCTCTTCGATAACTTGTCTAATATATGTTTCATTTTGTGAACAACCTTGGATATTAATGTGAGGGGATGTTACAAAAACAGAATCGACAATTAATTTATCCGTTAAATAATGAAGGGGATAAATCGACCCTACCATAGATGGAATGTCTGGATTAAAGATTCCTCCTGTAAAAATTGTTTGAATATGGGGATGAACAAGTATATATTGGTATAGATATAAATTGTTTGTTATGACTGTTAATTCATTAAATTTATGAAGAAATTCTCCTATCATTCCTGTGGTTGTACCACTGCCGATAAAAATCGTTTGTCCATCTTGAATAAGATATTCACAGACAAATTGAGCAATTTGTTGTTTTTCGTTTTTTTCTAAATCATTAGCAGGAGAATAAATTTGAAGATAGAAAGGGTCCAACATTATTCCCCCATGAAATCGATGGATAACTCGCTCTTTTTCAAGCTGTAAGGTAACTCTACGAGCTGTAGCAATACTGATATTAAGTAATTGAGCAATCTCTTCAGATGTTGCTATTCTTTTTGTTGTCAAGTATGAAATTATAGTGTCTTTATATTGTGATTTCATCGATAATCGTTCTCCTATGAAGAATATGCATTATATTATACATGATTTAATCAAAAAAATCATGTATATGTTTAAATAATATTTTATTAGATCACTTTTTCAATTGATTTTTCGTTTAAATACATGTCAAGAAGTAAATTGTAGAAATAATTGGAATCAATCATTTATTGATTGATTTATTTCATTTTGTGATGTATAATATTTTAAATAATGGACACGTGGATAGATATATAGTGTCTAAATTTTGGAGGAACGTATGAATTTGAAAAACCATATTTCAAAATCTTTGATTTTTTTAAATCAAAAATTAACTTCTAAAGAGGAAGTTTTAAATTTCTGTTCAGAGAAAATGTTTTCTGAAAATGTTGCATCAAATGTTACAGAAGTTGTTTCTGGATTAAAACTCCGTGAAACAGAAGGGGGCACTGTGGTAACACCACTTGTTGCTGTACCTCACATTAAATCTTCCTATATCAACAAAGCAAGTCTTTGTATTGTAACTCTCGCAAAAGAGATTCCTTGGCATAATGTAGATTCTAATGCAGATGAACCTGTCAAGCATGTTGTACTACTCGCTGTACCTGAAGAATCAAAAGGCACAGTGCATATTGAATTATTAAAAGAATTAAGTGCAGTTCTTCTTGATGAATCAAAAAAAGAAATTTTATTCAAATCTACTACCCCTGAAGAGTTTTTAGCCAATCTTGATAATAGTACAAAAAATACAACCTCTACTTCTTCGGTAGAATTTCCACAAGTAATCGGAATAACTTCTTGTCCTACAGGGATTGCCCATACCTACATGGCTGCAGAAGCATTGATTAAAGCAGCTCAAGAAATGGGACATTCTGTTAAAATTGAAAAACAAGGATCAATGGGTATTGAAGACAAACTTACTAATGGAGAAATCGAAAATGCTGAAGTTATCGTTATTGCCGTTAATGCAAATGTTGACTTAACTCGCTTTGATGGTAAGAAAATTTACCAAACAACAGCTAGTAAGGCAATAGCAGATGGAAAATCTATCATTAGTAAAGCATATGCAAATGCGACTCTTCATAAATCTAATATTAAAATTCAAATTGGTAGTTCAGGGAATGGAGATAGTATTGTCTCCCATATCATGAATGGTATTTCTCATATGGTTCCTATGGCTATTGGTGCAGGACTGTTACTTGCGATAGCAAATGTTTTTGCCTTCCAAAAAAATGATCTTGGTCAAATCGTTAATTGGGGATTTGACATGGAAACACACCTTGGGTATTTTATGGGTAAATTATTTCGTGTTGGTCAAATTGGATTCACGCTAATGATTCCTGTATTTGCTGGGTTTATGGCAAACTCAATCGGTGGAAAGCCTGCAATGGCACCTGCGATGATTGGAGCATATATTGCAAATGATGGAGCTTATTTAGGAGCAAAATCAGGTGGTGGATTCTTATCCGCGATTTTAGTAGCAATTATTGTGGGCTATTTTGTTCGTTGGATGGCTGCATTGTCCTGGCCAAAGCTATTCAAACCTCTTTTGGGAATTATGGTATTGCCTTTATTAGCAACGTTAATGATTATGATAGTTGTAACTTATCTATTAGGTACACCTATAGCTCTCTTTATGAATGGAATGTATGAAGGGTTAAACTATTTTACAGAAACGTATACTGCTTTTCCTATTTTTATAGGAGCTTTATTGGGAGCAATGATTGGATTTGATTTTGGTGGACCTGTCAATAAAACAGCATATATCTTTGCCGGGGCAGTATCTGCCGATACAATCGCTCAATACGGGATTCAAAATGCAAACTTAATCCCAAATACAGCAGTACAAGCAGCAATTTCTATTGCCCCTCTCGGAGTATGGTTAGCATCAGTATTATTCAAAAATAAATTTACAGATGATGAAAAAATTACTGCAAGTTCTGCGTTTGGTATGGGAATTGTTGGGGTATCTGAAGGGGCATTGCCATTTGTTGCAAAAGATCCTGTGATGATGATTGTCGCATCTTCTATCGGATCAGCAATTTCTAGTGCATTAGCGATTGGAACAGGGTGTATTAACTACGGCGGTATTGGATCACCTCTAGGTACTATCGTTGGATATATCGTCCAACCAATACCTGTAGTAACATGGGTGTTCTGTACATTTACAGGGATACTTGTCACTGCATGTATTATTGGATTTTGGCGTAAACCTTTAGATATAGTAAGTTAATAAATAAGAGGATTTAATGAAAGTTTATTGTTATGCCCATACCCATTGGGATTTTGAGTGGTATTTTACCAATAGTGAATCAACAATACAGTTGATTTATCATATGAATGAAGTGTTTTATGCATTAGAAAACAAGCTTATTTCGCATTATCACCTTGATGGTCAGCTTAGTATTGTTGAAGATTACCTTGCCCATGCTCCTGAATATAAAGAAAAATTTATTCAATTTGTCCAACAAGGAAAAATCATTATTGGACCTTGGTATACACAAAGTGATGAGTTAGTTATTGCTGGAGAATCGGTAATTCGCAATCTCTATTATGGGATCAACTCTGCAAAGCAATTCGGCGACTGGATGAAAATAGGTTATATGCCTGACTCTTTTGGTCAATCCAAAGATATGCCAAAAATCCTAAATGGTTTTGGAATTAAAAATTTTCTCTTTTGGCGAGGACTTTCTGCTGATAAATGTCCTTATAGAGAATTTATTTGGAAAGGAGTCGATGGAAGCTCTGTATTATCCTATAATATTCGTAATGGATATTTTTATGGGCCTAATGTCATTTTCAATGATAAGGTCGATGAAGTGGAAAGTGTTTTTCTTAAAGGATGTGATAGAGAAATTGCTCTGCTCCCTATTGGGGCTGATCAACGGAACGTAGATTATCCATTCTTAGAACGATTGGAATTTTACACTAAAAATACAACTCATCAAGCCGAATATATCGAAAAAACATGTGAAGAATTTTTTGATGATTTAGCAAAGGAAGACAATCTTCCTGTAGTTGAAGGAGAACTTTTGGATCCCTCGTATTCAAAAATTCATCGCTCTATTTATTCTTCACGATACGACCACAAATATTATAATGATAAAGTAGAACGTCGTTTGATATATCAATTAGAACCCCTCATGGTAATGGCAAAAAATATGGGATTAGAGATGCATCCAAATGCTTTAGAGCAATTTTGGAAAAAACTCCTCATGAATCACGCTCATGACAGTGCTTGTGGTTGTAATTCTGATAAAACAAACAAAACAATTTTATTTCGTTTCCAATCCGTTGATGAAAGTACCTATTCGATGAATGATTATATTGTGAGAAAATTAGCTATTTCTTTTCCTAATGCCTCGAAAAACGACTTGTTTATCTTCAATACCTTAGCGATAAAACGACAAGGTCTAACAAAACTCGTGATTTCTACTGAAAAATCTCATTTTATGATTCAAGATAGTGAAGGGAATACAATCCCTCATCAAATTATTTCTACGGAAAAAGATTATCGTGGTTCTGTACGGAAAAACCTTGAGGATTATGATCCTAGTTTGTTTTATTATGTACATAAGGTGTGGATTAAAACGGATCTGTTACCACTAGGGGTAGTTCCTCTTAAAGTGATTGAAACAGAGAAGGGGAAAAATATTTCTCATTTATCATCGACTGTTATTCAAGATGATTATTTGAAAGTAGTATTTGATAATGGGACAATTAGTATTACAAACAAAAAATCTCAAGAATCTCATACTTTATTAATTGAAGATAGTGGAGATGATGGTGACACATACGACTATTCACCTCCTATTCCTGATGTGATAGAAAAATTAACATTTGTAAAAGGTGTTTCTACGGTTACAGAGGGAGAATTGGTAAAGACATTAAGGATCACTGGGGAATTTGAATTATTTACAGATTTAGTGGCTAGACAATCAAAAGGTTCTCGTGTAAAAGTGCCATATACATTTGATATTTCTCTTCATAATGATTCTTTATTGAGAACAAAATTAATTCTCGATAACACAGTTAAGGATCACCGAATGAGACTTATTTTATCAACAAATATTGAGAGTTCTGTTTCTGTGGCGGATACATTATGTGGTGTTATTGAACGAGATAATGTTCCAGCACATATAGATGATTGGAGAGAGATTGGTTGGAGAGAAGAGCCGAGTCCAATTTATCCAACCCTTCATTTTGTAGGCTTGGAAAATCAGAAAAAGTCTACTTTTGCACTATTAAAAGGGATTAAAGAATACGAAATTTTGGATAATTCTGCGATTGCTTTAACATTGTTTAGATCGGTGGCGTTTCTTGGGAAACCTGAATTAGTCAGAAGACCGGGGATTGCTTCAGGGAAAGAATTCAAATATGTCCCAACACCTGAAAGCCAACTTAATGGAGTGTTGATATTTAAAAATGCGTTTTATATAGGCGAAAAAATCCCTCATAGACAAGTTAAATCTTTGTGGCTTGAGTATGCGATTAATTCTTTATATTACCAAATGCAAACACTAAATGTAAACAATAATACTCTTCAGTATTTTGTGAGTAATCCTCTTTTCCACGGTGTAGAAAGAGAGGAGTCGATGATTAATACAGATGCTTTAAACGTCGAAGTGCATTCTATTATGCCTCGAGATAAAAATTCCTTCTTTATTCGGTTTTTAAATAACTCTATGGAAAATTGTGATGGGGGAAAGGTTACTTTTGTGAAAACTATACGCTATCAACATGTTGATTTAGCAGGAACACCGTTATCTCCAGAAAAACAAGGGGAGACAATTGATTTGGGTGATTTTAATAAAGAAGGGTTTAAGACATACCTCTGTTCGTTCTAAAATAATTCTAGCTATGGGTTTATAGGAGTGGATACACATAAAAGATTTGTAGATACTGCTACATGTGCTATATCATTGATTTTTTATGTTACTTATTTTATTATCCCTATTTAGCTAAATTTTATCCTTTATTAAAATAATAGGAATGTTTGATAAAATTTTTAGGGGAGGAGATTTAAATATCTCCTCCCTTTTTTATTTGATTTTAAAATGAGAGGGATTTGAAACGATTTTTTAGATTTTTCTGTTATTTAAGATATTTTTTAGTTTTGCTAATCTTTTTTTTGTTAAAGGAGAGATTTTTGTGGTGTTTCCAAAAATAGCTATTATAAGAAAAAGGGGGTTCTTAGGGGGTTTTTTAGAGAATAGCGAGATAGCATAGCTATCGAGACTATTGTCTTATGCAGTTATCAAAATTTTCTGTATCTTACTAAATATCTTACTGCATATCTTAAAAAACCTCTTAAGTGGCGGGGGGTTATAGGGGGAGAGCCATGACTCCCCCTAGAGAAGATATATATCTAATAAATTTCTATAGCGTTAATTTTTTTCTAGGAGAGAGTTCTCGGCATTAATCTTTTTTATGAGGGTGTCTTTCGCAACACCCTCAAACTCCCTGCGACTAAAGGGGACTGCTAATCCCCTTTAGAATCCCCACGAGGGAGATTTAAACGAGATTTTCACTGTCTCTAGGGTAGGCATTTTAAGTTTTCTCTTTCTTGTTAAGATAATTCCACCGAATCAAAGCTCCCACTACTCACCCCAAAAAAAGGGACACTTCAAAATATGATTTTTTAATGTGGGTTTTAAAAAGTCCATAACTAGGATAGGATTAAAATATACTATCATATGATATAGAAAAGAGTTGATACTTACTAGGTTTTCATATAATCATTTGGTAATATATTTACAACGATCTCTTTTTTTCTACAATTGGTTTTATTCCATACTGTATCCATTTCATTTAGTTTATTCAATATTTTTTGAAATAACTGACTAAAGAATTCAGGATCATGAAGTGAAACGATATCTATGGATTCTCTATCTAATTCCAATGCTATTAACCTAGTGATAATATATTTTGCATATGAGTCAATTTTATTAGATATATTTTTACCTTCTTTGAATTTACGTTCAATCAAGAAAAAAATTAAGGTAGCATTATATAGATCTTGTATATTAGCCATTGAATTAAATGCATCGTGTATTGTAAATAACTCTTGACTTTGTGATGCTTCTATAGGTTTTCCTATATAAGAGCCGTATGCACGTCTTATATAGGATGGGTCAACTTTATACCGTCCATAAGATTTATCTTTTCCTTTCTTACGAGCATAATAAAAAGAAATATCGTATTTTGCATACTGTTTAAATAAGGTCTCCAATTCAATAGATATTTGAGTTAAACTGGACAAGTCTGCTGCATTTACGGGAGTTTGAGTGTTATTATATGTTGTGATTTCAGATGATAATCCAAGATCTAATGACTCTATAATTCTAACAAAAACAGTCGTATCATTCCATTTTTTATTATCTTTATCTTTTTTAAATACTGAAAATACGGTCTGTACGGTCTGACATCCATTTACAATAGAAGGTGAACTAATTCCAATTTCTGGACCTGCTGTTGCATTTATTTTATCTGTCAAAATAGTTATTCCATTATTATAAAATATAAAGTTTTGAGGATCTTTTTTTAAAGTTTTTAAGATAGGGTCATATGAGGAAGCTTTTGTTTCTAAAAAATATCTTACATTTTCTTCAAAAAAAGCATCATTTAACTGAGGATCTTCACCATCTGTCATTAGAGTGTCAAACAAATTTCTAAATGACATCGGTCCTACATACATACGTAATTTTTCATTTGTTTTAATATACAATGGGTTATCATTAAAAGAAAACGTTTTATCTCCTGTATACCGTTTAAATTGTCTCCATATCGTATTTATATCATTTTCTTCTAGTATTTGTATAGAACAAGACTCACCAGATACAAATGATCTTATTTCACTTGCCACATATTCATTAATAGAAGAAATATCTAAAGATTTAGAGCATCCAATAGTAAAATATGGATAAAAGTGTATTTTTGTTTTTTGGATCGATTTACTTTTTAATTCTTTGAATAATTTGAATTTACTAGACTTAGCTTCTGATTGCATATATTTAATGAATTCTATAACACAATGTCCAAAATTTTCAATTAATTTTGTATTAATTTGTGTACTTACTCTAAATTTTGATTCTACGATAACGCATTCAATCTGTGTGTATATAGGTAAATCGTTTTCAGATATTTCATCTATAGACCAATATTTCAATCCATTTATAGTATGTATTACAAAAATCATTGAATCTATATCTTGATAGTTATTTGGAGTTAAAAATTTTTCATATTCGTCTAGGGTGATTCCGTATTTTTGATGTAAAATCAATGCAATAGATAAGATTTCAAATTTTTTATTTTCATCATATACAGAACTATTATTATAAAAAAAATCTTCATAAATCCCATCTAACATAATCGTAGACATTTTGTTTTTTTGATTCATACTCTCTCCTTTCTTCTCAGATATCTTAATTTTTCCTCTACATCATATCACACAATCAAAATAAGTCAATAGCTTATTTATCCCCCTCAACTACACTAATCTCCTCCTCACTCAATCCGTACAACTGATAAACGAGTTTATCGATCTGATTTTGTAGGGAGGAGATATCGGCGTTTTTGTCCTTTTCTTTGGTGGTGATACATGCTTGAGCTAGAGCGATGATGGGTGCTTGTTGCTCAGGGGTGGTGGTGGGTATAGGGAGTCTAGCTATTTCATAGTTATTAATATTAGCATTAGTACTACGAGCTTTGAAAAGCCAATTTAATAATTCTGAATTCATAAGTCCTAAGATAAAGTATAAATCAATAGTTATATTTTCTTTAAAAGCTAAATAATTCACAGAGTTTCCCAATCCTATATTTTCAGAAGCCATTGAAAAATTTAATCTATAATGATTGTTATTTCCCATTATCCCTTGACATACTAAGCGTGGATTTTCTATATGAGCCTTTCTTTTTGGCTTTTCTTTGAGATACAGTTCTTTATCAAAATACAAAGGTACTGTTCTTTGGCTAGGTGTTTTTGTAACATACCATTTTTGCACATTAGCCCCTACTAAAAAAGGTGTTTTAGTCTTATCATCTGTAAAATATTTTTTACAAATAGTTTGATCCAACTCTCCAACAAATATATCTATTATTGAAGAAATATGGCGTGTACTTGTATAACATTTTTCAAATATTAGTAATTCTTTTTCATTAAAATTAGGAATTTCCATACTATCAGGATCTATAGTTTTTATAACGTTAGTATTTATAATGATTTGTTTAGGTGCTGTTACCATTCTATCACTATAAATAGCTATAGGGAAAGTCCTTGTTTCTCCTTTTTTGTGACTTAGTAAAGTCATTATAGACATAGTTATACTTTCAAAGACTCGTTTATGTATAGACTTTTCTTCAGGGAAAGAATTAATATAAATAATATTAGTATTTTCTATATAGAATTTTCTAACACCCTTTGATGATTTATCAGCTAAAAAAGAATTTTGAAAAATCTCACAGACAAATCCACCATCTTTACAAAGATTATAAGAGAGTAATAAAAATACTTCATAAGCATTTATTTCTCCTATACATGCTAGATTATACATATCTTGTGATTTAAAATGAGTAATTTGATTGATATGAGATTGGTATTTTTTAGTATACTTAAAATAAGGGGGATTCCCTATAATGAGATCAAAGCCTAAAAAATTGCCGTCATCGTCT
>CAMQVI010000034.1 GCA_947038195.1 uncultured Brevinema sp. | reverse complement strand
TTGTACCAGAATTTTATATTGGAAAAAATAATAAAGTCTATTTTTATCTTCAATTACCGTTACAATTTCAAGGACTTTATACATATAATCAAATATCTAATCTTTTCGGATTAGGTATGTTACTAGGAATGGGAGGATACATTCTTGAAGCTGATAATAGTAATCGTTGGAGTCTTATAATGAATGGTGCTATTGGTGGAAAATTTTTGTTTGGACCTACTGAGGCTGGTCAAGGTTATAATGGAACTAGTACTATATTAAGTGGGGAAGGAGTAGTACTATATTTAGATTTTTTAGCTCGATATCATATAACTAATTTATACTCTGTACAATTTGGACCTACGCTAACAGTTGTTTTCCCAATAATCCCTAAAATGAATATTACTTTTAAAGTAGGATTAGCATTTTAATCTCAATAATAAATACTAATTTTAAAAAGCCCCCTCATCAGAGTGGGCTTTTTTTATAGAGAAGATTATTGAATAATTTGAGATATTTTATTGATTAGCGTAATAAAAACTAACTCTCATATCATAATATCGAGCAAGAAAGTCTATTTGTTCTTGACGAGAAACTTCTTGAAGGAGCTTTTCTATTTCTGATTCTTTTTGAGCAATTTTAGTTTGAAGTGCGTCGGCTTGAGGAGAAATAGGAGATAATCTTATCATACGGATATTTTCTTGTAAAAGAACATTATAATCTTGTAACCATTGTTCCGTGATACTCAAAGATGGGACACAGGAAAGAAAGAGAGGAAGGAGAAAAAAAAGAGCAAATCTTATTTTCATACAAAACCCTTAAACTGTTTTCATTTCTATTATCGGCATTTTATTAAAATTTATGAGGAAAAATCTTTCCCCCAAAGACGTTCTAGTCTTTCTTTCACTTTCTTTTCAAATCCTGAGCTTTTAGCCTTATAAAAAGAGACCTCTTGAGAGAGATATTCCTGTTTCACAAAATGCTCTGGATAATCATGAGGATACAAATAATCCAATCCTCTCCCCAAATCTTTAGCCCCTTGATAATGGGCATCTTGAAGATGTTTAGGTATTGCCAGTATATTCCCTTGCTTAACGAAATTCTGAGCCTCAAAAATAGAAAGTACAGAATTACTTTTAGGAAGCCCTGCTAAAAACAAAGTAGCATGAGATAAAAGGAGGGTTCCTTCAGGAAATCCCACCCTTTCAAAGGCCTCTGCACAGGATTGCACCACAGATATAGCATCTGGAGCTGCCAAGCCCACATCTTCTACGGCAGAAATAAGGAGACGTCTAAAAATAAAACGAGGATCTTCCCCCGACTCTATCATCACGGCAAGATAATAAAGAGCAGCATTAGGATCACTCCCTCTTATGCTTTTAATAAAGGCAGAAATAGTATCGTAGTGGGCACTTTCATTATCGTAGACGGTATCTGTTTTTTGAAGAATCGTTTCTATATCGCTTTTTGTAATGGCAAGAGAGCCCACCCCTTGAGAGAGTACCGCTGTTTCTAATACCGTAAGCATATTTCTAGGATCAGAAGAAGCTTGTATAAGAAACTCCTCCCCATCTTTATCCAGCTTAATATCTAGCTCTTTTAAAAAACTATCTTGCTCAAAGGCTCTATAAAGTATATTTTTTAGATGCTCCTTACTCAGAGGAAAAAATTCAAAGATAAGAATACGTGATCTAAGGGCTGGTTGTAAAGAAAAATAAGGGTTTTCCGTGGTCGCCCCTATGAGAATGATTAAACCCGATTCTAAAGATTCTAAAAAAACATCTTGCTTAGGTCTTGTCATTCTGTGAATTTCATCAATAAAGAGTACGGTTTTTTTACCTGTATCTTGATTGTATTGAGCTTTGGAGTGTATTTTTCTAATATCGTCACTATTGAGGTTAAGGGCATTTACAGAGATAAACTCTGCCTCTAAGTCTCTAGCGATCAATTGTGCTAGCCCCGTTTTTCCCGAAGCAGGAGGGCCATAAAAAACCATAGATTGCACTATTTTTCTAGCCACCATCGTTCTTACAGGTTTATTAATCCCTACAAGATGTTCTTGACCTTCATACTCATCGAAATTTTTAGGCACCATTCTTTTTGCAAGGGGAGCTTGATGATTTCCTTCAAAGAGACTCACTTACTTAATACGCTCATCAAAGATTGCTCTTTTATAATCAGCGTCTTTACTCCAAGCATCAAAATAAGTCATACTAAAAACGATGGGAGCTTGTTGATATAATTCTTTCCAAATTAAAACAAGTAGTTCTCTAATTTCCCATTGAGCATGCTTAGACACACGCATATCAATAACGTGTAACCATTCTCTAAAGTTTGTCGTCATCACTAATGAAGTAGAGGCTGCATTGGGGAGGATAAAACGTGCATCCTCTTTTTTTATCCCTAATGCTATCAATTTTTGATATTGTTCATTTAAATTCTTTATAGTATCTTGATAAATCAATTGAGCTTCGGGATTGTTTTCTATTTGAGGAGGGGTAACAAACTCAAAATCCCCTTCATTAACATAACGCTGAGAACGTTGGGAAAAAGAGCTCATTCTATGTCTTACCAATTGATGAGAGGCTGTACGACTGATACCATCTATTTTAAAGCTCGCAGAGCTATGTTCAAAAATAGAACCATGTCCCGACTTCAATAAAACAGGAAGTATTTTTTCTCTACTGGTATCTGTTGCTTTATCGTTAGAATCATAACAGATTCTAGCCCCAGTTTCACAAGTTCCCTCCGCATCAGGGGATATATATAATAGTTCTATTTTCATAAAATTCTCCTCTAGTCTATCTTATTATTATACTACTTTTCTCAAAAAAACTCTAAATTTAATATACAAAAAAGCCTTTTAATCTTCTAATATAAGGAAAAATGTGTTATATTATGGTATAAGAAGAAATTTGGGAGAAGATGCGTGAATGCTTACAAGATTGTTGGAATACTACTAACTCTTTCCCCCATTAGTATCCATAACGATTATTTTTATTTTCCTTATTCTTTTTTGGGTATTACTCTCTATTTTTTAGTGGTTCTATTTGAAAGAAAAGCTATGGTACCTATTCTGGATATTCTACTGTGGTTAGCTTGTGCTTTCAGTATCATCTCCCAAAAACCGATGAGTTATCACTTATTTATTATATTTTATACCTGCTACCAATTTTTATATCTCTTTACCTTCTTCCAACACCCTATGATCACTTTAGTATTAATGATGGGTTTGATTATAAGTTGTATAGGGATTTTCATCCCCCTTTTTCAATTAATTAGTTTAGGATTATTAGCCATCCTATGGATTGTTTATTACCACACTAAAAAAAGAACTCTCGTATCTAGCACTATAGTACCAGAGCTAGAAGACACCACTATCCCTTTAGTGCAAGAAGAAATTACCTTTGAGGACACCAATTATGTTATTCCCTACCCCGAAAAAAAATAAGACTATATATTTTACTCTCTTTCTCTGTTTCCAGATTTTCATTAGCCCCATTTACTCCTTCCAATCTCAATTCATCACTTATGCACACGATCACGAAGCCGCCTTTTTTCAAAATATCGATAATACAGAAGATGTCTTAGGGGCTTTAATAGCCAGTGGTGTAGACCCTGCAGATTATTCTTTTTACACTTCTGAGATTGAGCGTTGGAAATCAGAAATAGATCAAAGTCTCCCCGCCAAACCCACAGAAAGACAAATAGCTACCGCCATAGGTGTCTATGTCCATACCCATGTTTATACCCGTTATCGATTGGCATCTACTACCTTAAAAGATGTTTTTGAAACAGGACAATTTAACTGTCTATCAGGTACCATTGTAATGAATATTCTTTTAAAAGCTTTTGGGATTGAAGCTAATTCTATTGTTTTGCCTACCCATGTATACACTGTTGCTATCTTAGATGGACAAACCGTAGAAATCGAAAATACGATTAAAGATGGGCTTTCCATCTCTCAAGATAAAGCTGCCCAAATACGTTTTAATAAATTAACAGGTTTTGATTACGCAGACACTAAAAATAAAAAAGCAGTCGTAGGCTGGAAAGAAACCATAGGTTTATTATATTCTAACAGATCTTATTTTGATGCACAAAAATCAAAACACGACGATGCCTTCCAAAACATGATGAAAGCCCAAGTGTTTCTTGACAATGCCCCCAGCGAACAAAAAAATCTTATTGCAGGCTACTTAAACTATTCTTATTATACCTACAAAAAACCTAAAGCTCCCATAGAAAACTACCTTAAAACCCTTTCTATCCTAGAAGAAGGCATCACTCGTTACCCAGCTCTTGAGAGCCTCAAGGGAAATTATCTAAAAGGATTGGATATTGTCGTTGAAAAAATGATCACCCTCCAAGCTAAAGAGCAAGACATCACGAGACTTCTTGATGATTCTCAACAATACCTCCATCAAGAGGATTTCCAAAAAATACAAAAAAGTCGTCACATAAGATCAGCTCTCTTTCAGATGAGAACGAATAATAACTTTGTAGAAGCTAAAAAATCAATAGAACAATTATGGAACATAAACCCTAAAGACAAAAACACGAAAGACCTTATTAAAGAATATAGCTTTTTACAAACACAAAAAACCCTAAAAGATGTTCCCAGTACCAAGAGTGGGGCTAATTTGCTGAATGATTTAATGGCATTTCCTTTAGAGCTCACTCAAGAAGCTTTGGGTTGTTATTATTCAGGAGTTGCCCAAGAAAACTTCAAAAAAAATGATTTTGAAGGGGCTGTCCAAATAATGAAAGACGGAAAAAAACATTTAGGTAATATAAAACTTATTACCCAAAATGGTTTTGTCTATGCCGTCAATTCTGCTCAAAATTTTATTAATAATAAAGACTACCCTAAGGCTATCCAATTCTACAAAGAAGCCTTATTATTTAAAAATGATAGAAATGTTGTTAATAACTTAGGCATCCTATACGAACAGTTAATCACGAAGGAGCTGGGTGAAAAAAACAAGAAAGAAGCAGTGCGGTTGATTGAAGAAAGTAGACAGATAGTCCCCAATCACCCCAGCTTAAGACAATTACACAGTCAATCCTAGGAGAAATTAATATGAAATTCAAAGCTTTTATTTTTGATCTTGATGGTACTGTTCTAGATTCTTTACAAGACTTAGCAGATGCTGTCAATCACGCTTTAAAAACACAAGGATTCCCAGAGCGTTCTTTAGAAGAAGTGCGTTTGAGAGTGGGCAATGGTATCGATAAACTAGTTATCTCTTCCTTGCCAGAAAAGTTTCAGGAAGATCAAAAAATGATCGCCAAAACATTAGAATCTATGGCTCAATTTTACAGTAAAAATTGGAATAAAAATACACGATTATACCCAGACATAGCAGAGCTTTTTGATCGTTTGACCTTTGATCATATTCCTATGGCTATTTTATCCAATAAACCAGAGGCTTTTCTTAAAGAAATGGCTACTTATTATATGAAAAAATGGGATTTTGTTATGATAGTAGGGAGTCGAAAAGATTATCCTTTAAAACCCAATCCCCAATCCGCCCTAGCCATCATAAAAAAAATGGGCTTAGAGCCATCGGATGTGGCTTTAGTTGGAGATGGTGATGCTGATATCCAAACAGCTATCGCAGCTGAAATGTGCCCTATCGCCGTTACTTGGGGTCTTAGGACTCTAGAAGAACAAAAATTGGTAGGAGCCACTACCTTCATCCACAGCCCCTTAGAATTATTAGAATATATCTAATTTTTTTTATCTATCTCTTGTATCAATACCGTAGCAATGGCATAGCTTTTCGTATGGGAAAGACTTACCATAATGTCAGGCTTGCCTCTTTTCTCCCATTCCTCCTGCGTTTTACCATAGAGACGAATACTAGGTTTTCCCCCTTCTAGGTGAGCACATTCAATTTCAAAAAAAATCCCCATTCCAAAAGCTTTAAAAAAAGCTTCTTTCATCGCAAATCTCACAGCAAATCGCTCATAAGTATCTATAGCATAAGAATATTCACATTCTTTATCTGTGAAAATACGCAATAATTTTTCTGGGGTATAGCTAAGAAGAAGTTTTCCCATTCTCTCGACCTCTACTAAATCCACCCCTAATCCTACAACCATTATAGCCTTCTTTATTTTTTTTTAGTATAGCAAAACAAAAATATTTTGTCAAATTTGTCTATATTTATTTATAAAAAGAAATTTAATCCGATAATTTGACATGAGGGTTGGGCTTAATTATATTTTTATAGTGAATATAGAATATCTATTTAAAATGTAGGAGTTTTTTATGCCTAAAGATTCAGCCCCCATTAAGTACCACACGCAGTCCACAAATAGTATGTCTGCGTATCTCAAGGAAATCGATAAAATCCCCCTTCTCACAAGACAAGGGGAAGAGGATCTCACCTCTAGTTATGGCAATTGTTGTCAAACTCACAAAAAAGCAGACCCCTCCCACGTTCTTTGCCCTAGATGTCAGTTAATAACCCAAAAATTAGTTACTTCTAATCTTCGATTTGTCGTGTCTATTGCTAAAAAATACCAAGGTAACAATCTTTCTCTAGCAGATTTAATCAACGAAGGCAATCTTGGTCTTTTAATAGCCGTTGATAAATTTGATTATAAATTAGGGTATCATTTTATTTCTTATGCCGTGTGGTGGATTAAGCAATCCGTTATGAAGGCCATTTCAGAGAAATCCCGTATGATTAGGCTTCCTATGAATAGGACTAATGAGTTATTCCATATTGCTAAATTCATTGACGAATACAGTACAAAACACAATAGAAAACCTTCAGAGACAGAAATTGAAGAAGCGCTGGGGATTAGTAAGCAAGAAATCAAACGTATCTTGAATTTTGCTAATGGACATTCATCTCTTGAAGAATTAATAAGTGACAATAACAATTCTGCCCATTTAAACTTTGATATTCCTGATAGTAGCTACAATCCTGAACAAAATATCATTGAAAAATCTCTCCGTCAAAATATTGAGGGTTTATTAAAATACCTTCCAGAAAGAGAGAGGTTTATTATCATTCATCGTTTTGGTCTTAACGGGCTAGAGCCTTTATCCCTATCAAAAATAGGTATTTTATTAGGCCTCACCAAAGAACGTGTAAGGCAGTTAGAAAAACAAGCTTTAGCTCAGGTGAAAAATGTAGCAGCAGACACCCAGATGATTTTATATTTTGGTTGATTTATACTAAGCTCCCTATTATGTAGGGAGCTTTTTTTTGATTAAAGCAGTTCTTACTTGACTATTTTAAGAAATCGCTGTAAAATAATGGATATAGTTTATCAAAACTAGGAGAGTTATATGAATCCCGATTATTTGTCGTGTAAACAGCAATCACACGAAAGCATGGAAAAAGCCATTCATTTTTTAAAAGATGAATTTAACAGACTAAAAGCAGGTCGTGCTAGTATTGTAATGGTAGAAGATATTACTTTTGAAGCTTATGGACAAATTACCACTATTAAACAATCTGCCGCCTTATCAATACCCGATCCCCATCAAGTTCTCATCGAACCTTGGGATAAAAGCCTCTTAAAAGACATGGAAAAAGGCATCCACAATACAGGTATGGATTTTTCTGTCCTCAATGATGGTAAAGCCCTCCGTATTAATATACCCGCTCTCACCGAGCAACGTAAAAAAGATCTTGTGAAGTACGCTAAAGGTATTGCAGAAGATTCTAAAGTCGTTATTAGAAATGTTCGTAGAGACATTAACCAAAAATTAAAAGACATTTCTAAAGAAATTAGTGAAGATGATTTGCGTAAAGAAACAGACCTCGTTCAAAAAGACACAGACAATTATATTAAGGTCATAGACGAAGCCATGAAAAACAAAGAAAAAGATATTATGGAAGTGTAATTATCAGTGTCTAGCATAAAACACGTAGCTATTATCCCTGATGGAAATAGACGATGGGCGAAATCATCCTCCCTCACCACCCCACAAGGGCATGAAGCTGGATTTGAGGCATTAAGACGTATTCTTAAAGAGTGTAAAGATTCTGGGCCTACTATCCTTAGTTTCTATGCGTTCTCTACAGAAAATTTCAACAGATCTCAAGTAGAAGTCAATCAATTATTTAATTTATTAGAAAATGTTTTAGAAAATTTTTCTAAAGAATTAAAAGAGAATAAGATTCAGTTAAGAATTTCTGGTTCTCAACAAAATTTATCTAAAAAACTTATCCAAAAATTATCAGAAGCTACCCAGTTATGTTCTGAGGGTGATTTTATCTTAAATATTTGTTTTAATTATGGGGCTCAAGAAGAGTTTGTTAAAATAGGAAAAGAGATCGCTCAAAAAGCACAAAAAAACGAAATCACAGAAAAAGATATAGACCTAGCATACATTAGCTCCCACCTATGGAATGGAGATTTACCCCCTGTGGACCTTCTTATTAGAACATCTGGGGAATACAGGATTAGTAACTTCATGCTTTGGCAATGTGCCTATGCTGAGTTTTACTTCTCCCCCAAACTATGGCCAGATTTCAGCCCTCAAGACTTTTTAGAAGCCTTAGAAGCTTTTGAAAAAAGACAGCGTCGCTATGGTAAATAAATAAAAGGATATACATATGATAAAAAGAGTTATTACTGCTGTTATAGGAATACCCTTGGTTTTAGGAATATGGCTAATCTCCCCTCTATGGAATGAGTTACCAGCTCTAGCATTAGTTGCTATCGTAGGATTGATTCTCAATGCAGAAGTTACTATGATGGTAAAAGATAAATCTATCATCCAATACCCTAGTGTTTGGATGAGTGTTTGTATCACTTTATCTACCCTTTTAGGATACCTCAATGGAATGAATATTTTAGATTTCACGTCTTTTGTGATAGGACACTGTATCCTTTTCTTCATCACATTCTATTATATTTTAGGAAAAGAAATCATACATTCTCATAACTTTTCAGTAAACTTTGAGATTATAGGATTCATGTTTATCATTTATATTTCTTTAGCCCTTCTCTACCCCCAAATGATTCTCTTAAAATTATTGCTCCCTAGTTCATGGGGAATTATCCTGCTCTTTACTTTTTGCTGGGTTTCTGATGCTGCAGGACTTTTTTCTGGCATGTTATTAGGTAAAACTCGCCTCAAAATGCTCCCCAGTAAATCAAAAACCCTAGAAGGATATTTAGGTTCTATACTTATTAGCACTCTCTTAGGCATCTTATTCTATCAGATACAAGGACTTCTTCATCTCCCCTTTCTATGGTCTATTCAAAAATGGGCTCTATTTGGACTTTGTATATCTCTTAGCTCTAATTTTGGTGACCTCACAGAATCCCTTATCAAAAGATGGGCAGACAAAAAAGATTCTAGTAATTTCTTACCAGGAATGGGTGGGTTTTTTGATGCTATCGATGGACAAATTTTTTCTGTCCCTATAATCTTACTATTCTTCTAAAAAATATTTCAACATCTCCTATCTACCTAGAACATAACTTAGTTTAATTCTATTTTGATTAGATAGCCCTAAAACCACCTAAACCTCATCTCAATTCTTATACCCAAATCATTATCTTTTCTTAGTCATTGTGTACGTAATTTCAAAAATCTTCACCGTAAAATCCATAAAATTATCAACATAAAATCAGCACAGCTCTTTAGCGAAATATAGTCAAAGGGAAAAATTAAAAGCTCCCAATTAGGGAAGCAAATGATAGGTGAATTGTTAAAACTTGTTAATAAAAATGTGCTCTTTAGCGTTTTTTTCTAGGGACAGGGTCATAGCCACTTGATCCCCCTGGTCTACAAGAAAAGATTCTTTTTGTTGTCAAAAGCCAGCCTTTCAAAAAACCATGCACCCTAAAAGATTCTATAGCGTAAATGGAACAGGTAGGGGTAAAACGACAAGCATCTTGCAAAGACGAAGAAAACCATTTTTTATAAGCAAACACAAGATAAAAAGACAATGTAGCCAAAAGAGACATAGATACCGTCTTTTGAGCTGTTTTGAGACTCACATCATCTAGGGAATTTTGTAGGAGATAGTATTTATCAGAAAGAAGAGCAAAGACCTTCTTAAGCTCCTTACGAGCTTTCACATCATTATCAATAATAGGACGTGATTGACTAGCAAGAATAGTAATATGATAAGGGAAATCGTGATGTCTAAACTCATCTCTAACAATACGTTTAATATGATTTCTATAAACAGCGTTTCCGAATTTTTTAGAAGTAATAACCCCTAATTTAGAGTAAGATTTTTTTGAAAAAACAATCCTATAAATAAAAAAGCCTCCGTAAATACGGAAACTTTTTTGAAAAAGATATTGAAATTCTTTTTTATGTTTAACACGTTTAAAAGAAGGAAATGAAAAATATTTTTTCATAAATCCCTATACAGCTAAACGAGTACGCCCTTTAGCTCTACGACGAGCAAGGATTTTTCTACCATGACGGTCAGACATACGAGCACGAAACCCATGTTTACGAGCACGTTTTATTTTAGAAGGTTGCCAAGTACGTTTCATATTTCTCTCCGTAATGCCCACATCATAGACATCTTATTTTGCTTGCCGAAAGGCGGAATTGAACCACCGACACGAGGATTTTCAGTCCTCTGCTCTACCTACTGAGCTATTTCGGCCCAAGATAGCAAGCTATCTTAATATCAAATATTATACGATATATTATCTTTTTTGTCAATAGATTTTCAAGGATTTTTCATTTATCCTTCAAAAATCTAATTCTTCCATCATTCTTGATGTTATTTTGGCAAATTCTTGCTTCCAAACGCTATCTTCTTCCAGCTCTGTCAAAGTCCCCTCATCTGCCATTTTTGCGACTCTCGCATCTAAAGGTAATTCAGCCAGAATGTCTAATCCATAATCCATTAAAAGATCATCAAATTCATGATTAGGGACAAAAATAGGAATTAATTTATTACAATCAGGACACAAGACAGAACCCATATTATAAACAAATCCCAATAAAGGAGTGTCAAACTTCTTGAACATAGACAGTCCTTTTACGGTATCTTCCATAGCGACCCCTTGAGGAGTTGTTACCGCTAATACCCCATCAAGAGTAATATTTTGTCCTACTAAAATTGGAATATCCCCCGTCCCTGGAGGCATATCAAGAATAAGCACATCATAATCTTTATCCCATTTCGTATCAGAAAAAATCTGTGCTATAACCCCATTCACGATAGGGGCTCTCCATATAAGAGGAGCATCCATAGCAGGCACTAATAAACCTACGCTCATCATATGTATTCCATCTAATTCAGCAGGAACAAATTTTTCTTCATGAATAGTCACCTTACCTCTAAGACCTAAAATCCTAGGAATACTGGGACCATAAACATCTAAATCCACAACAGCTACTTTGAGTCCTTTTTGGGACATTTCTATAGCTAACTCTGCCGCTACGGTAGATTTGCCTACCCCACCTTTAGTAGAGTACACAGCTATTTTCTTTTTAAAACAAGAGAGCACTTCCTCACTAACAAGAGGTTTAATAGCAGGATTATTAGGAGCTGGTTTAGGTTTAATACTACTTTCTGAAACAATAGAAACTAAAACATCTTTCCCTTTTTTCTCACAAGCATCCTCTACTAATTTTCTAATAGCGCTTTTTTCATCAGGTTGGAGATCCTTTATATTCAAGCGTAATTTTATAAGCCCATCAGTATTGGATAAACCCTCTATAATAGTAATCTCCGATAGCTTTTTTCCTGTTCTGCTATCTACGAGATCACTTAATATTTCTATAATATCTTCTTTCGTCATCTATATCTTCCTTATTTTTTATTCGTGAAATTTTTTATAAGATTTTTCTGCATAATTAATAAATTCTGTTTTGAAACGCTCTTTAGAAAATTGTAAACTATGCTGAGCCACAGCATTAAAATCGATCTTATCTTCTATAGATTCAAATCTCATCACAGCGTCTTTAATAGATTCTTTTGTTTGCTCCATAAAGAAAAGACCTGTTTTTTGATCTTTGACCGTCTCACTAGCTCCCCCTACACCATAAGTAATAACAGGGGTGCCCAAACTTTGAGCTTCTACAGGGAGTATACCAAAATCCTCTTCCGCTGCGAAAACAAAAGCTTTTGCCTTCCCAATAGTCTCCATCATCTCTTTTCTAGGGAGATACCCTTTATACTCTATATTTTTTGTTTTTGCACAAATTTCTTTTACCTTTTTAGAATCAGGGCCATCGCCTAAAATCACTAATTTCCTATCCGATAATTCGGCAAAGGCTTCCGCAATAAGAGGAATATTTTTATAAGGAACATGTCTAGAAGCAGCCACATAATAATTTTCTTTATCTGTGTACACCTTATCACTAAGAGATACAGGTGGGTAAATCACTTCGGCATCACGTCTATAAACTTTTTGAATTCGTCTCTTAATAAAGTGGGAATTTGCTACTAAAAAATCAGCCCTTAAAGAAGAAATCACATCCCATTTTCTCAATTCATGAAATACATTTTGAGTATACTTGTCTAAGGGAAAAGGAAAATTGGCTCTTTTCATATAATCAAAAGTCAAATCCCAAATATACCTCATAGGCGTGTGTACGTAAGAGATATGACAAGTCTTAGCATCGCTCAATACTCCCTTAGCCACGGCATGAGAGGAGGAAACAATAAGATCATAGCCACTCATATCTAATTCCTCTATAGCCTTGGGAAAAAGATTAGGCAGTTTTCTATAAAATTTTTCTATCATAGGCAATCCCTGCAAGGAGCTATTAATAATAGTCCTATGTTCAAAAGGAGTCCCAATAAGATTTTTGGGGCTACTAAAGAGTGTGTATATAGGAGCATTTGGATAAATATCCCCTAATTCTTCTAAGACAATCTCCGCCCCGCCCATTGTAACGAGCCAATCGTGAATTAATGCAACTTTCATAGATACCCTTTATCAAATTTAATATACAAAGTTAAAAAAGTGTGATATAATATTGTACAATAAAATAATGTTTTATTCAAGTCATTTATTAAATTAGGAGTAGTCATGGGCTTACCAATCAAAGATCCCAAATATCTAAGGATCGTTGTTTTTGGCGATATTACTGGGGTCGCAGGAAGAGAAACTGCTAAAGAAGCTTTCCCTATAGCTAGAGAAGAATGGGAAGCTGATTTAGTTATTGCTAATGGAGAAAATGCGTCTCATGGATTTGGAATCACACCTAAACATGCCCAAGAAATTAAATCTTATGGATTAGATTTGATGACCTTAGGAAATCACACTTGGGATAAACACCTCCTACGTCATAAAATTAACAATTTCGATTATATTGCTAGACCTATTAATATGCCTAAAGAAACACCGGGAACAGGCTGTGTAATCATAGAGACCAAGCACGGAGATTTTGCCGTAATAAACGCCCTAGGACGTCATTTTATGAATCCCATGGAATGCCCTTTTCATCTCGTTTATGATAAAATAAAAGAACTAAGAAATAACAAAAAAATAAAAATGATTGTTTTAGACTTTCATGCTGAATCCACTTCAGAAAAGCTCATCATGGGGCATTTCTTAGACGGAAAAGCTAGCCTAGTATGGGGCACTCATACCCACGTCCCTACTGCTGACGAAACTATCCTCCCTCAAGGAACAGGATATATCACGGATATAGGCATGACAGGTGCAGAAAATTCCATCATAGGATTTGAGATTGGAGGGGCTCTTAAAAAGATGATTTATGGAGAGCCCTTCAGACATCAACCAGAAACTAAAGGTATGAGAATCTGCTCAGGAATCATCGCTGATATAGACCCAGAAACAGGAAAAACAGTTTTTATTACTCGTTTCAAGAGAAAATTTGCTGGTTTAGATAATCTTGTTGAAGACCCTAATAAAGGACCCGTATACAATGAAAAAGACCCAAATGAAAAAGCCCCCGATGGTGAATAGTAGCTATTTCCACCAAAATATTTTACATCGATTGGAGACTATTATTAGTCTCTCTGATGACTTCCCTAAACACGCCTATCTCCTCCCTGAAATATTAAGTAAAACCATTAGAGACCTTTATAGACTTACTAACGATGGTTTATCTCATCTAGGTGGGGGAGAAATTATAGAGCTCTTAGCTATCCCCGCTACAGAAGAAGAAAAAACATTACTCCACACCATAGAACAAAGTCTCAGAAAAATAACAGAATATCAAGAATTAAGCCAATCCTACTCTAGAGATTGCTTATTAACTTTAACGATAAAAATCCAAGATTATGCTAAAAAAATCACTATTGAGGAAAAATCATGTTAGGTACTATTGTTAATGTTTGTAGTATTATCATAGGTAGTGTTATAGGCAGTTTACTAGGCTCCCGATTAAATAAAGAATACGGAGATGCTTCTATACGCACGATGGGTTTAGTGGCTTTAGCTTTGGGTGTTTCTTGGATCACCAACAACATCCCTAATAGCTCCTCCCCTTTACTTTTTGTCGGGAGCCTTGTTTTGGGCAATCTCCTCGGTGAAGTCTTACAAATAGACCAAAGAGTAGAAAAATTACAAGGCAAATTTCAAAAAAATGATAGCCCTAACCTCATTCAAGGATTGACTACCGCTGTTTTATTATTTTGTATAGGCACCTTTTCTATTTTAGGGCCTATTAATGCCGCCCTCAATAAAGACTACACCCTTTTATTTACCAATGCTATGCTAGACGGAATCACTTGTATTATATTTGGAGCTACCTATGGAATAGGGATTGCTTTATCTGGTGCTTTTCTTTTTGTTTGGCAAGGAAGTATTTACCTATTAGCTCAATATATAGCCCCTTTCATGAATGATGCTATGTTTACAGAATTAAATATTATTGGAGGGGTTCTTATCTTATCGACAGCTTTAAATATCCTCCAAATTACTAAAATCCGTACCCTTAATATGCTCCCAGCTATAGTACTAAGTTTTATATATATGGCTATTTGGGGGTAATATGAGCGATAGAAATCTCCTAACAGCCTGTCTTACCAGTGATATAAAGCTTGTAAAAGAACTAATATCAGAAGGTATCAGCCCCAATCAACGATTCGAAATGGGCGCTACTGCCTTAATGATAGCTACCCAAGAAAATAATGAAGAGCTTGTTTCTTACTTGCTTTCCGTAGGAGCTGACCCTAATCTCACTGCCATCAATAATACCAGCCCTCTTATGATAGCGGCAGCCAAGGGCAATACTACTATAGGGACTATCCTTGTAACAGCGGGAGCCCTAACCTCTTATGATAATAAAAAAAAATAAAGGACTATTATAGTCCTTTATTTTTTTTTATTATTTATTATTAGTTAAATTTTATATGAGGGTATTTATAGGGTAGTCCATGCCAACCAAATCGTATAATAGAAACACTTCCCATCTTAGCCTCAGGATATTCAGAAATCTCTGTGATTTCGCCTCTCTCTATTTTTTCTATAAGCTCAAAATATTCTTTTTTAGCTTGTGAAATTGGTTTTACTTGTATACCTTGCCCTATTAAGACAATAGCACAAAAAAGAGAGCTTAAAATAATGAGCACTTTTTTAGAGCTATCTTTTAGATAGTAGTAAATAGCCCCTGTTAGAGAGATGTAAAGAAAAAATTTAGAAAATTCCACAGAGTTACCATGAAACATAGGACTAGCAGACATTACGACTACCGTCCCCCAAGAAAGCATCCAAAATAATATAGGGAATAAAACGTTATTATCTAATAGAGATTTATATTTTTTAAGATTTAAAAGTATAAAGATAAAAATCAATACCTGTATATACCATGTAGAAGGTATATACCCTGGACCACTATGCCAATTAGAAACCGTCAAAAAAGTATGTCTAAAAAAGGAATAGAAATATTTTTTCCACCCTAAGTCTAACCAATTAATTGTCTGTCCCATAAATTCCCAAGATTCAGCTTTTGCATAACTAGTAATTCTACTAGAAGACCCAGGAGAAAAAATGATAATCGCAAATCCCAAGAAAAAGGGGATTAAAGATAGCCAATACCATTTTGGAATTTCTATATGTTTTATTTTTAATAAGACATACATTATTATCATCATAGGAACTAAGGTTATAGCTTGTTCATGACTAGCTCCCGCTAGAAAAGATATGAAAAAGAACATAGGCATCTTAATCTCTGTTTTTCCTTGGAAAATATTAAGATAATAAAGCATGAAAAGGAGTATCATAATAGCTGGTAAATAGTAAGAACTAATATTTAGTAAGTCAGAGGCGTAGTACATCATAAAAGTTGTAAAAGGGAGCAGGGCATTTATGAGCAAGAAAACAGAGAGTAGAAATCCATAGTGCCATTTATTAGCTTCTAAACTTTTAGGATCAATAACTTTTAGGGATAGAAAAAAAAGGGTGAATATTACAAGAGCTTTCATAATATAAACATAGGGATACCCTAGTTGTAGGGCATAGCGGACCAATACATGAGTCCATATTCTACCATGATCTACAAAAAACTGCTCCCATTGTAGTAGCCAAGGATTCCCAGGTTCTGCAAAATAAAATTCGTCCCACCAATGCATAGGGAAAAGAGAAGATAAAAAAAGCATATAAGAAAAAATCCCTATATAAATTAAATATCTCTTATTATTTTGAATAAACGCACCCATTAAATTATCTCCTAATATATAACTAATATATATTATATATTATTAACGATGTTTAGTCAATGTAGCTAATCGACTCGTGCTTAGGAGGGTGATAGTAATATTTATAAATCCAATAGCTAATATAAGAGATTTAGTGGTGTTTATCTTTTTTTCTAGAAGATTTTGATATAAAAGATATTTTTGGAGTGTCCCTTTTTTTATTAGGGGGCTTTGTGGATTCTCCCCCAAATTTTATGAGGCGAAAAGCCGTGACTATAAAATCATCTTAACAGAGGAGACTTTGTCAGGACATAGCCCCCCAATCGTATGTAGTCATTGAGTGATGATTTGAAAATTAGTTTTCTTAAAATCTCCATCGTGGGGATCAATAAGGGGATTAGTAGTCCCCTTATTTGGCGGGGGGTTATAGGGGGAGAGCCAAGGCTCCCCCTAGAGAAGATTTGAACCACGCTATTATCTTATTTAATAAAAAATATATAATATAAAAGATATTTTTGGAGTGTCCCTTTTTTTATTAGGGGGTAGGGACACCCCCGATTTTTCTGTGGCATCTATTTTCTCATGAGGGTGTCTTTCGCAACACCCTCAAACTCCCTGCGACTAAAGGGGACTACTAATCCCCTTTAGAATCCCCACGATGGAGATTTTTTAGATATTTTTATTCATGCTATGATTTCGAGATTTTCAGATTATAAGGTGGCTAGAGCAATCCGTCGGGGCGAATCGAAATTTCAAGGGTTTATCGTAAATCTGTTTTTAAAGATATTATTGTGTTTTTAAGATATAAATGATATGATTTAGAAGAGCTAGCTAATTAGTAAGGATAGATAAGATGAGTAAAATAACAGAACAAGATTTAATCGATAATTTAATAAAACAAATAACAGACCATAAGAAAGAAAATGCTCCAGATAGTAAGGTGACTCTTAATATATCAAATTGTGAGATCGATTTTGAATTCAATTTTGAGGATATTTTAAAAGGACTAGGTATCACAGAAGTTCAAGCAATACAACCGTACGCAGGCAGAAAATCAAAGATGGAATGTTCTTATAATATTGAATTTAGTAATTGTATTTTTAATCAAAATGTTATTTTGAGGAACACTGCTTTTAGTCAAAATGTTATTTTGAATGATATTGTTTTTAATCAAGATGTTAATTTTAGTGATACTAATTTTAATCAAGTAGTTGATTTTACTAGAGTTATATTTGAAAAAAATGTAATTGTTGAAGATACTAATTTTAATGGATACACCCTTTTTGAGAGTGTTGAATTTAAAACATTTGAAAATCCAGACGATAAAAATAATAAACGAATTTTAAAGAATGTTAATTTTAAAGAAATAACTTGTTGCAATTCATATATGAGGAATATCGCCTTTGAAAAATGTAATTTTGAAGAATTAAATGTATATAAAGTAGGCGTTGATATAAATCTTTTTTTATATCCTACAGAATGGGATACTGTTAATTTTACTCATTGTGAATTCAAAAAATTATTATTGGGAAAAAGTATTATTAGAGATTGTCTATTTAATAAATCAACAATTATTGAAGAAGCAGATTTTCACACCCACCTATGCCCAGCAGATATTAATAAAGTAAGAGAAACTAGAACTATCATAGATAATACAAAATTTAGCAAAGTTCATTTTAAACAGTCTGCTGACTTTAAAGATTCTATTATAAAATCTTCAGAATGGTTTGCTATTAAGTTTGATAAAGATGCAGATTTTAAAAGAGTTGATTTTGGTGATACAGTGTCATTTCACCATGTTTACTTTGGAGATATAGGTGCTTTTTGGAATATAAAAGGTAAATATATTCAATTTGATAGTATACATCTTGTAGAGAAATCTAATATCTATTTTGGCTATATTAATCAAAATAAACTTGAGGATAATAAAACTTGGAAAATAATAGAAGATCATAAAAACAGTAAGTTAGATTTTACCAATACAATGATAAAAGGTATTGTTAATTTTAATACTGGTAATAATATTGAAA
>CAMQVI010000033.1 GCA_947038195.1 uncultured Brevinema sp. | reverse complement strand
ATATTTGATGAAACCTTAATTAATAGAACAGAATACCTAGGATTTAATCCAACGAGATATCCTTATAATAATCAATTATTTAGGAATGCTATAGCTTATGCTCTAGATATTCCTGGAATTGTCAATACTGCTCTACAAGGGGGAGGATTTCAAGCTAATAGTATTTTAATGGAGGGTGCACTAGGGTACACAAATGCGCCCCCTATAAAACAAAATATTCAAAAAGCGAAAGAGCTATTTAAAGAGTCTGGAGTTCCAGAAGGTATCAAAATTCGACTTTTAGCTATAGATGGAGTAAGAAAAAGAAAAGCCGAAGTTATTCAAGCTAATCTTAAAGAAATAGGCATAGATGTAGAAATACTTGTTGTTGAATGGGCAAAATATTCTCTACTCATATATGCTGCTGATACGGAAATGTTTTTAGGGGGTTGGTCTACAGCGCCTGATGCGGACTTATTTTACAACATTTTATTTCACTCTAACAGTGTGGGCTCTGGTGGGAATTTCACGGGGTATGCAGATGAAGAAATGGATAGATTGATTGACTTAGCGAGACAAGAGTTAAATCCTAAAGCAAGACAAATAGGCTATGATCAGATTTACCATAAGGTCAATGAAGAAAAAGTGATTATTCCTTTATACCACCCTATTAACACTTTAGTGAGAAGAGCTAATATTTCTAATGTGAGGTTTGATCCCTATGTGTTACAATCTTGGAAAGAAGTCATAAAAAATGAAGAAAAATAGCACCTTATATGCCATTTAGGAGAAAATATGAATATACTAGAATTATCAAAAAAAGAACAAGATTTCGTTGTAGAGCTAAGACGACACTTACACCAACACCCAGAGTTAAGCATGGAGGAGAAAGAGACCTCTGCTTTAGTTCAAAAAGAGTTAACCACTTTAGACGTTCCTTTTGAAATAGTTGGTGATTATGGGATTTTAGCTAAAATAGAGGGAAAAAACAAAGATACTATGGTAGTTTTGAGAGGGGATATGGACGCTCTTCCTATTCATGAAGAAAACAGTCACCTTGAATTTCAATCTCAAACACCTAATATAATGCATGCCTGTGGGCATGATGCCCATACAGCTATGTTATTGGGGGCAGTCAGGGTACTTAATAGCATAAAAGATGAATTAAAAGGTACTGTACTATGTTGTTTTCAACAAGCAGAAGAAACCCTCCAAGGAGCTAAAATACAAGTAGAAGCTTTGAAAAAATATCCTGTGAAAGGATGTCTTGGCTTACACGTGTCCTCAGATATAGAAACAGGGATCGTAAAAGTTGTAGATGGTGGGGTAATGGCTGCTGCTGATATATTCAAGGTACATGTAAGAGGAAAAGGAGGGCATGGCTCTAGACCTGATTTGTCTTCCGACCCTCTATCTGCCTGTACAATGATGGTTTTAGGAATATTAAGAGCCAAAGCCCAAGAAATTAATCCTTTTGACCCTACTACGATAAATGTGGGTGTCCTCCAAGTAGGGACAAAGTGCAATATTATTCCCGATAAAGGCTATTTGGAAGGGAATATCAGAACCCTTACACCTGAGTCTAGAGCCAAAGCAACAGATATTATTAATAGAGTTTGTAAAGGTATCGCTATGTCTCAGAATGTAGAAGTGGATATTGATATTGTAGATGCCACCCAAATAGTCTATAACGACCTTGCTTGTGTAGAAATATTTAAAAAATCTGCTTCTAAAATAGTATCAGAAAATAAAGTGCAAAAAAGTGAAATAAGCCTAGGCTCTGAGGATTTTTCAGAATATGCTAGTCGTTACCCTTGTGTTTTTGCTCGATTAGGAACGATGAATAAAGAACTAAAGACAGATTATCCTCACCATCACCCTAAATTCAATCTAGATGATTCTGAACTATTTACAGGGGTAGCTTTATACGCCCAGTATGCTGTAGATTTTTTAGAACAGGCTTAGGCTTTCTCGCAAGAAACAGAAATAGATAAACCCCTATAGAATTACTATAGGGGTTTATTGTTTTTCTAAAAAGGACAAAACATTAAAAATAGAGTAAAAAAGAATCAAAGAGTCTTGTCGTAAATAAGAGGTAAAAAGTCCCAAAAAAGAGATGGAGATTTGAACTGTTTTAGAGATATCTTATTAATAGGGTATTTACTTCACCAGATTATAGGCCAGCACTACACCTAGAGCTGTAGCCACTAACCCCACCACCAAAGACAAACTTCCATACACTAAAGCATCTATATAGTTAGCTTCTTGTAGGAGAGTTAAGAGCTCTAATTGAAAAGTGCTAAAAGTAGTAAATCCACCCAATATTCCAGTTGTGATTAATAGCTTCATTTCAGAAGGAATATTAGTATAATGAAGAAGTAGGGTGCTTAGTAAACCTATTAAAAAGGATCCCAAAATATTAATAGTAAAAGTTACCCAATAGGATAAAGAAGCCATAAAAAAATAATTACAGAGATAACGGAGACTTGCTCCTATACCACCACCTATAAATACCATTAATACATTTTTCATAATATTTCCTCACTATATAAGTATAGTTTAGATAAAGAAAAATGGCAAGGGCTAGATAAAAAGCCTATTGTCTCACAATGAAGAATATTTTTGTGAATGTATAATAATAAGACGTGCTATTTAAAAACAAAATAGATACTTTGTGCATTTAAATATACAAAGTATCTATTATTATATTTTTTTATCTTATAGGCTTTTCAAGGACTATAAGTCAATAAGGGTATCTATTTTTACCATACTAAAATCACTAGTGATCTTTTTTACCATTCCTTGAATAACTGCTCCCGAATTAACTTCTACACCTTCATTATAGCCTTTAGAAACAAGATATTCTACGATTTTAACCCATTGCACAGGGCTTTTCATCTGTAAAGGAAGTAATTCTTTTACAGAATTTTCATCATAAGCTGCGGCCGTGACATTAGAGATAATAGGACATGTGGGACTAGAAAATTTTAGGGTGGTGACGACATCTTTAAAAGAATCTGAAGCTTCTTCCATAAGCTTAGAGTGGAAAGCACCACTAACGGGCAGGGGTAAAGCTCTTTTAGCTCCTGCAGCAAGAAGTTTTTCAGAAGCGAGAGCGATTCCTTCTTTTAGTCCTGAAATAACCACTTGACCAGGTGTATTGAAGTTTACAGGTTCTACATAGTGGGTTTGAGAGACTTCTTTACAAACACTAATCACCGTTTCATCATCTAAACCGAGAATAGCAGCCATGCCCCCTTTTTGGGTAGGGTCAGCATTAGCCATCAATTCCCCTCTTTTTTGTACTAATTTCAAAGTATCTCCGAAAGTAAGCATTTCACTAGCGAGAATAGCAGAAAATTCCCCTAAAGAATGTCCAGCCGTAGCTGTAGGAGTGATTCCCTTTTCTTTTAAGAGGCTGAGAAGTATGTATTGATAAGTGAGAATAGCAGGCTGAGCGTTTTTGGTATTGGTGAGGTCTATTTCTGGACCCTCAAAACATAATTTTTTAAGATCAAAACCTAAAATATCATTAGCTTCGTTAAATATTTTTTTAGCGATATCGTATTTTTCGTATAAATTTTGTCCCATCCCTATGGCTTGAGATCCTTGACCTGGAAAAAAGAAGACCATCATAAGCTCCTTGTGATTTTATCATATTGTACTATACTTGTCTGTAAATTGCAACACTAGATGAGCTAAGATCAAAAAACAAGCTCCCTTCAAAAAAGGGAGTTTGCTTGGTGTATAGGTAGTTTTTTTTAAGTTTTGATTTGTCTGATAATATCAAGAACGGTACCATCTCTATATTCAACTATACCCACTATCTTATCTGTGTACTCTATTTTTTTAGGTATACCTGTTAGTTTGGTGACTTTTTTATAGAGATCCTTTATATCCATAATAGGAATATTATTTGCTAATAAGATATCTTTAATATCCTGCCTTTGAGGGTGAACACAAATACCCATATCCGTAACGAGAACGTCCACCGTTTCATTTGGGGTTACCACATGAGTAACCTTATCTACTATAATAGGAAGACGTTTTCTCATAGCAGGAACGACCATTACAGTCCATTTTGCTCCAGCAGCAGTATCAGGTGCTCCACCAATAGCTCCCATAATCATACCATGAGACCCTGTGAGGGAGTTAACATTAAAATTAACATCTATTTCTGTAGCGGACAAAATCATAATATCTAATTCATGAGCTATACAGGATTTATTATGAGGGTTAGCATACATAGAAGCAGACATTTCTATGTGATTGGGATTTCTTTTAACAGAATCCGCAATAGTTCCATCGAAAGTTTGTACATCTACTAAAATATCAAACAATCCAGCCTCTAAGAGTTCTACAAGATAAGCATTAATACCACCAGAAGCGAAACTTCCTTTGATACTATTTTCTTCCATATATTCTCTTAAATAACGGCACACAGCAAGAGCAGCGCCACCAGCACCAGCTTGAAATGAAAATCCATTTTGAATTAACCCAGAAGCGATTAACACATTAGCAGCTTTTTTTGCTAAAAATAATTCTGAAGGATTGGTGGAAATTCTAGTAGCCCCACTGGCTATTTTAGCAGGATCTCCCAAGCTTTCTACCACCACCACATAATCAATATGTGTCTGATCTATAGAAATATCTTTCAAAGGGTAGGGTTGGAGATTGTCGGTGAGTGCTACTACGACATTGGCATAGCAAACATCTGTCATAGGGTATCCCATAGCACCAAAAGCACAAGGGCCTTCATGACCATTCATATTACCCATTTTATCACAAGCAGGAGCTCCCACAAAAGCGACATCTATTTTCACATCTCCAGCCTCTATGGCTCTTACCCGTCCACCGTGAGTACGAAAAACAATAGGATGAGGAAGAATTCCTGTTTTAGAAATTTCTTCTGCCATTTTACCTCTTAGCCCTGAGGTGGATATTTTAGTAATAACACCTGATTTAATATATTCTAAAATCCCTTCATGAGCATTGGTAAAAGAAGAGGAGTTTATGTGAATGTCCTTGATTCCTAGTTTTGAGATAGCTTCTACTACTTGAATCATAACACCATCACCGTCTCTTAAATGATGATGAAAGGAAATAGTCATTCCTGATTTCAATCCAGATGTCTTGATTGCGTCTTCTATGGTGGAAAGAAGCTTTGTTTGTCCGGGGAAGAAAAAAGATTGTTTTACAGGAGCTTTGTCCCCAACAGGCTTAATAGCGAAAGGTCCTTGATAAGGGATTATATCCCCATATCCTTCTATATGTTCTGGTAATTCAATTCCTACTTTATTAATCATTCTAAACCTCTCTTTTGATGAGCCCAGCAGCTTGAGCAAGCTTGACGATTCGTTCTGCCTTGTCAATAACGGGGATGTCTATCATTTTACCGTCTAACTTGATGACACCACCTTTTTCAATACCGTGCATTTTAGCGGCTTCTAAAATTCTTAGGGAGCTATCTATGTCTTCTTGTTTAGGGGTGAAAACCTGATGAACGACATCTATTTGAGAAGGATGAATACAAGCTTTTCCTACAAATCCCATATTTTTAATATGTTCTGTTTCGGCTAAAAATCCTTCTTTATCACTCATCATTGCCCATACCGTGTCAATAGCTAAAACACCAGCAATACTAGATTCTAAAACTATCTTGCCTCTAGCATAATCTAATTCTAATCCTCTATGAGTGCGAGTAGCACCCAAGGTGCGGGTAAAATCTTCAGCTCCTAAAGATAAGGCGAACACTCTAGGATGTTGTCCTATGGATAAGGCATTATATACTCCCGTAGGGGTTTCTAATGCAGCAGCGATTTTAACAGTACCCACGGGGATATTATGTTCTTTTTCTAGCTCTGTAAGCAATTTATCTAAGGCATTGACATTTTCTATGGAGTCACACATGGGGAATCTAATATACCTCAATCCCGCAGGGACGAGAGCACGAACATCCTTTTCTCCAAAAGGAGTATAAAGAGGGTTTACTCTGGCTAATACCAATATATCTTCATAGTCTATCGTTTGTAATGCTTCTACAAGAAGATCTCTAGCATCGTCTTTTTCGTCTACAGGGATAGCATCTTCAAGATCAAAGATAATAGCATCGGGTGCGAAGCTTATAGAAGAGTACAACAATTTAGGATTATTTGCTGGGCAGAATAACCATGATCTGTATAATTTTTCCATTACTCTCCTCCTCTTGCTTTACGGACAGCACTTTTTAGTCTTGCTTTAATAATAAAATCCAATCCCCCAAAATCTTCATAAGTAATTTTTGCATTGGGGACTTTTAGCTCTTCTAGAGTGTTTAATATGAGTGTCGTGACTTGATCTTCAAAGAGATTTCTCATTTTTGAGATAATTTTTATTTCTATTCCTTTAGGGTGAGAAAGATCAACGGTAATTCTAGCGTCATCTTTTTCATTTCCTGCAATACCTATCATAATATTCTCCATTTAAAAAGAAAACCAAATAAATAATTTATTTGGTTTTCTTGATTGTTTTTTATTTATAGAAACATGCCAAAGATGATACTAGAAATGATAAGTACCATTCCTCCCCCTATACGGGAAGAAATTTGAGCATAAGGCATTAAGGACATTCTATCGGCAGCCGTGAGACATTCTATATCTCCTGATCCACCTCTATTAGCCATACATAGTCCAGCAGTGATAGCTGTTTCTACGAAGTGGAATTTCACGAGCATTCCTGTACCACCAGCCCCTATAGCAGCACCAGTAACAATGAAAATACATAATACAACATTTGTAAGATTCACAGTAGCGATAAGACTTGGTAGATCAGTAAAGACAATACCTACTCCTATCATTAATACCCATAGTAATTGCTTAGTGAAGAAAGACTGTACTTTTTGTAGAGCTGTTCTAACAGGAGCAGGGATAACACCACTAGCATTTAATAGAATAACGGTAATAACCATATAAGCTAATTTGTGGATTTTCACAGTACCGAAAGTTCCAATAAATTTAGTGAGTGTTTCTGCAAAGGTATAAATAGTGGCTACTAAGAAAATACTAATAGCGATATCTTGCACGGTAAAAGAAACTTTTTCTTCTTGAGCATCAAGACTACTTTGTCCTTTCATAAGTACGCCATACCCTGTTAGTTTAGGAAATATATTCCCAATTTTTTTTAGTAAAGCACTTCCTATGATAGCAAAAATATTACCCATCGTTAAGATAGCGATAGCTTTAGAGTAATAAATATCTCTAGGGGTACCTGTAGTAGCTTCATAAATTTCAGATAGTGGTACAGCACCACCACCATTCCCGCCACCCATAATAGGAAGCACGTATTGGATGACTACCTCAATAGGGCCAATTCCAAAGAAGGAACCTGCGAGTACGCCTAAAATAGAAGCACCGAGTAATCCGCCTAAAATAGCAGGAATATAACCGAAGAAAGATTTTAATAAAACCTTACGCTCTAAAGATAAAACGGAACCTGTAATTAGGGTAGCAATGTATAAATCAAGAAAATCGGTGCCGTTCATAAATTCTTTCATCATTCCCAGTTCTTTTTCACTAAAAAAACCGTAATATTCTAAAGTACTAGCACCAAAGAAAGCAAGAATTGCTCCACCACCTATCCATTCTTTCCAAATAGGAAGTCTATCTCCGATTTCTCCGAAGAAAATTCCTAAAGCAAAACAAAGTGCTAATGATCCTAAGATATTAGCGGGGATTCTACCTGTGAAATGCGCTAGCATGACAACGAGAAAAAATCCAAGAAACAGCATGGGGGACATCCCAAAAATTTGAAATTGTTTGTTCATATGTATCTCCTTTAAGTAATTGTATAATTGTATACAATTATTATATATTAAAAATTAATTTTATACAAGATGTTTTTTATTTTGTATAAAATATTTTTTAATTATTTATTAGATATGAAAATACGGTTTTCTTTTACATTTTTCAATGTAGCATTGACAGCATTATTAAGATGTGTTGTATTGGTTTTTTTCAAATCTTCTATGTTTTTTTCTTTAATATAGTTGAAAATTTGACAATGTTCTTCATAAGCTTGTATAATTCTCTCAGGTGTTACCAAAGAATAGGCTTTTAATTTAGTGATAAAAAAATTGTATTGTTTCAGTATTTTTTTAGTAAAAGAATACCTGTCATCGTTGAGCATGGCAATACTAAATTCTCGAATAACCTCTCTAGCCCCTTTCCAGTCTTCCCTATCAATGAGATTTTTATTTTTTTCTAAAATAGTTTCTAAAATAGCGGGAATTTTTTCATTATCTAAGATTGTATTTTCTAAGATCAAGTTTTCCAAAGCGATCCGAATCTGGTATATTTCTTTAATTTGAGTATTATCTATCATTGCTACTCTCAATCTACCATTAGGCAGACGTTCAATGATTCCTTCTACTTCTAATTTTTTTATAGCTTCTCTCAAGGGAGTTCTGCTGATTTTCAATCTTTCTGCATATTCTTGTTCGCTGACACTGTCTCCAAAATCAAAAACATCAGAAAGAATATCATTTTTAATAGCGGTGTATACTTGATCGCTAATATTAACTCTCTTTGCTAGCATCATTTTATCCCCATTTTATTTTCTTAGTATAATAGATTTCCTAAAATTTTACAATGTCAATAATAGAAAAATAAAAGATTATGAATTATACTATTTTAATAAATTATAATTAAAAAGGAGATTAATATGGCTTTTAATATCATTAATCACAGCTCACCAGAAGATGCTGAGTTACCATATTCTACCGTTCTAGAAATAGAATGTCAAAAACTCATTGTTATTAGTGGGCAGGTAGCGGAAGATGAAAACGATAACACCTTAGGGAGTAATATCACGGAACAGGCTGAATATGCCTTGAAAAATTGTGAAACACAATTAGCTAAAGCAAACTGTACTTTAGAAAATGTCTTCAAGGTGAATGTCTATATTAGAAATATTGAAGATTGGGCTACCTTTAATATTACTTACGGAGCGTTTTTCAAAGGAAAAACCAAGCCCGTGAGAGCTACGGTACAGACAGGATTACTTTCGGATTTCTTAGTAGAGATAGAAATGTGGGCAGCTAAATAAAAACCTTAGTATGAATATAGGATAATTTGAGACTTAAATATCATCTACAGGATCATGGACACCATTGATTCTGTGGATGATTTCATTAGTACCTATTAGTTTTTGATAGAGATAAGGTAGTTCTGCAATACCTTCTTCAAATTGTAAGACATAAGCTATTACAGCAAAAATACCCCCAGCGGTGGCTTGCGCATTGGTAGTTTCTTTGAGTAGGATAAATACCAAAATCCCTAAAATACCCATGTATAAAATAGCATACACTTGGGATTCTAAGTCCGATAGCTTTATTTTGAAATGGTTCATTCTGGTAAAATATTTAGAAAAATTATGGTATTTTTGAGTAGAAATACTACGAATATAAGATTCGTAGTTATCATTTAATTGCCTATTGAGACTATACACATTCTTAGTTATGAAAACATAAATAAGGGCTATGATAAATAAGACGACTAAAGATACGGTGAAATAAGAGTATTTAAATTGAGCGAGGATAATAAAACTCCCCACGATCTGAATCACCGATTCCAAAAACATAGGAATATCCTCGTTAATAGTTTCCATAATATCTGCTGTGAGTTCTACTTGAGATATTTTTTGAGCATTAGGGGAGTCTGAAGGGGAATTGAGAATGCTTTCTGCAATATTAAAATGCATTTGAGAATAAATTCTAGTATCTACCATTCTTCTCATTGTTCCAATAAAAATACTGATGATGTAGAGAGTGATCATAATCCATAAAAAAGAATAATTTTTGACGATTGCTCCATCTATTGCTTTACCAATAAAAAGAGGGTGAATTAAAAATAAAATATTTTCGAGCAATAAAAGAACAAAAGTGCCAAAGACTTTATAGCGATGATTTCTAATAATCCGCCAAAAACTAAGCTTGGTGTCCATTAAATCTCCTTGAGTACTCAAAAAACTCCACTAAAATTCACTAAACTTCATTTTAGGAGTCTCCCATGTACCGAGCAATAAATTTGAAAATAAAATAAATAACACTACCAAGTAGTATAAAATCGAGTATTTTTGAGATAAAGTAAAGTAACATACTTTGCTGAGACAGAATAGTGCCCTTGAAAAGTAAAACGGCTAGCGCTATACTTCCTATTCTTACTGTTGGCGAAAAAAAAGCATTTACCAATCTTTGAAGATGTTTTTTTGTATCTTCTTTATCCATAACACCCTCTATTCCAGACTAATTCACCCTTAATTGTATAGTCTTTTCGTTAATATGTCAATGCTTTTCTTTTTCAATTTTCAAATATTTTTTAACTATAAAGGGCATATAGTATTAGATAATATTACAATAGAGGGTTTTAGCATTATTTCCTACCTTATTTAAGGGCGCTATTTGTCTACACAATCCCCAAGATAAGTTTTAAAAGTTATCATTTTCATAAGCTCTTTTATAAGCTGCGGGGATATCGATTGCTTCTTCTAATGCAACAGCAGCGTCAATTACCCAATGAGGGTTTTTTAACAAAGCTCTTCCTAAAAAAATAAGGTCGGCTCTTTTTTCTTGTAAAATTTCTGATGCTAATTGAGGGGTATTGATAATGCCTACTGTTCCCACAGGATAAGATGTGGTTTCTTTTAGTGTTTTTGCATAGGGGACTTGATAGGCAGGAAAAACTTCTAAATCTAAACCATCAATCAAGCCGCCTGTACTGACATCTATAAAATCAATATTATCTATTTCTTGGAAAATCTTAGTATAATCTTCGACTTCTAATCCACCTTCCATATAATCGGTAGCAGAGATGCGTACAAATAAAGTCCCTGAATAAAACTCTCTAACAAGGGCAAGGAGTTCTTTTAAAAAACGCAAACGATTTTCGAAAGTACCCCCATACTTATCTTCTCTACGATTGGTGATAGGAGATAAAAATTGATGAATAAGATATCCATGAGCAGCATGGAGCTCTATAACGTCGAAGCCTGCTTTAATAGCTCTCTTTACCCCATCCACGAAGAGCTCTTGAACCATAGCTATATCCTCTAAGGACATTTCTTTAGGGGGGGTAAAACGAAAATCTTGTATATGATCACTACAGCTAATGGGAACACCGGGGGCTGAGCTTTTACGTCCTGCGTGGGCTATTTGTATCCCAGCCTTAGAGCCCAAGTTTTTAATCATTGTTGCTAGTTTTGTGAGTCCTTCTATATGATCATCACACCATATTCCTAAATCTAAATCAGTAATACGTCCTTCGGGGCTAACAGCAGTAGCTTCGAGTATAATAAGTCCTACTTGACCTATGGCTCTTGCACCATAATGAGCAAGATGGAAATCTTTAACAAAACCATACTCATCAGACATTTTAGTGCACATAGGGGCCATGACAAATCTGTTTTTCAATTGGGTTTTGTTGATGCTTAATGGGGAAAATAAAATATTCATATAAAACTCCTGTGCTTATTTAATTTAGTATAGCAGATTTATAAAGGACCTACAATCACTATTTATAATATACTATAGATTGTTGTAAATAGTGATTGTGCCCCCCAACATTAAAATGATATTTATAAGATAAGAAAAAGTGGTGGTTGATATTTTTTGAGCTATCTTAGTGCCTACTAGGGTGGCAATAAAAATAAAAGGAATACACCATATAAGATAATAAAGGACTTCTGAAGTAATATACCCTTTAAAGATAAAAGGTACTACGGTCATCAGGTTTAATATGGTCCATATTGCAGACAGGGTAACACGGAACTCCATTTTATCTTTTATAACTAGGGCGACATAAATAGGAACAAGAGCCCCCCCTGACTGAACAGATCCTTGAACAATCCCAGCTACAAACAACAAAAAGTAGTTAAAAATTTTGGATTTTATAGCTATTTCTTTCCCTTGTAGCTTTATCAATCCTAAAATTGATGCTAGTATCATAATGCAGCCTAGGGATATTAGTAAGATAGTGGTAGGTAAAAAATCGTAAAGAAAAAGACCCACAGGTAATCCCAAACCCGTCCACAATAAAATAATTTTCAATTCTTTCCAATTAAGGTGTTTTCTTTCTGTAATAGTTATGTATAAAGGGAGCAGGACGGCAATACAGGTCAATAAAGGGCGAGCTATCCCAAACCCTATCACAGAAGAGACAAAAGAAATAGCTAAAATAGACCCACCAAATCCCACAGTAGCGTTAATAAGATAGGTAAGGGTAACAGTGCAAACCACTAAAAAAGTACTCATTGTATTAATCTCCTAGAGATTTTTTATATATTATAATCAATCTACTTACTTTACACAAGAATATTGTGCTAGTATCTTCTTCTGATATGAAAATGAAGGTAGGATAGGATAAATATGAAAATAGGATTGACAATTATAAAAAATACTTTATAATTAGAGTGTAAGAATTTTTAGGAGATTAAAAATGAAAAAAACAGCATCCCTTTTAGGCTTGTTATTATTGGTTACCGCTTGTGGTAGCCCAGATAAGACAGGAGCCGCGGATCCTATCCAGATTAAGATGAGTATGAAATTTGTAGATGATGAGCAAACAGCTAAAACCTTAAAATTAGTTGCTCAAAAAATCAATGAAAGATCTGAAGGAACTCTTGAAGTTCAAGTGTTCGCAGGTGGTCAGTTACCTATTGGTAAAGACAGTATGGAACAAGTTGTTAATGGAGCCAATTGGATATTTGTAGATAGCCATAACTTCTTAGGAGATTATATCCCTGATTATAACGCTGTTACAGGACCCCTTCTTTACAACACTTTTGATGAATATTTCACGATGACTAAAGGTACTATTTTCACTCGTTTAGATGCAGAAGCTGCTAAACAAGGGATTAGAATCCTTTCTCATGACTATGTATTTGGATTTAGAAATATGTTGACAGATAAAGTAGTAACTACTCCTGCAGACCTTAAAGGTCTAAAAATTCGTGTTCCTAATAGCCAGTTATATTCCTATACCATTAAAGCTATGGGTGCCAATGCTACTCCATTGCCTTTCCCTGAATTATATGCTGCCTTAGCACAAGGAGTTGTAGATGGATTAGAAGGTTCTATCTTATCTGTACATGGTACTAAAATCTATGAATATAGAAAAAATTATGCTTTAACCAAACACCTTTTAGGTTCTTCAGCCATTGCTATATCCACTAAATTCTGGGATAGCCTTACAGAAGAACAACGCACTATCATTCAAGAAGAAATTAATGCAGGTGCTGTGTATAATACAGAACAAACCATATTAGCAGAAGCTCAATTTGAAAAAGAGCTTAAAGATGCAGGCGTTCTCTTCAATGAAGTAGACACAGAATCTTTTGCTAAAAACATTGCTTCAGTATACACGAAGTTCCCTAAATGGACTCCTGGTATCTATGAAGAAATTCAAAAAGAGCTTGCAGAAATCAGAGCCCAAAAATAAAGGCTAGTATCAAAAATAACACCGAGGGCAATATATGGAAAAGATGAACAAGATTAAAAATTTTCTAAATGACATAGAATTACACATGGCGAGTGTTGCTATTTGTATCACTACGGTACTTGTTATTTCTAATGTATTTTTCCGATATGGTCTGGGACAACAATTCCTTTGGACAGAAGAAGTCGCTTTAGGGGGATTTGTTTGGACAGTGTACCTCGGGTCTGTAGCTGCCTATAAAAGAAATCGCCTTATGGGGGTAGATGCATTATTGCTTCTTACCCCCCCTAAGGTAAGAATAATTATAGAGCTTATTATCGCTTTATTTGTTTTTATACTCAATGCTACTCTTACTTATATGAGTTTTACTTATACGATGTCTTCTCGTAAAGTTACTGCTGCTTTAGAAGTTTCTTACGTGTATATTAATAGCGCACTTGTGGTTGCTTTTTTCCTGATGTCTATTCACGCAGCCAACCTCTTCATCCAAAAATTCAAGCAAGTTTTCTTGCGTAAAAACAAGGAGTCTTAGAATGGAAGCGTATTCTCCGATAATCTTATTATTTATTCTGTTCTTCTTGGATATTCCTATAGCTTTTGCTTTAATTGCATCGTCTTTGTATTATTTCTTGTTTATTAATAATATTATGAGCACGAATCTTATTGTTCAAAATATGGTGTCTTCCTTAGAATCTTTTCCTTTACTTGCCGTGCCCTTTTTTATTATGGCAGGCTCTATAATGAATTATTCTGGGATTAGCAATAACCTCTTAAACATGGCATCAGTACTCACAAGACCTCTCAAGGGGGGACTTGCTCAAGTTAATGTTTTACTAAGTGCTTTTATGGGTGGTATTTCAGGATCTGCTAATGCAGATGCTGCCATGCAATCCAAAATCCTTGTCCCACAAATGGTCAAAAGAGGATTCTCACCCCAATTTTCTGCTGCTGTTACGGCGGCATCTTCTTGTGTTAGCCCCATTATTCCCCCAGGCACTAACCTTATTATCTATTCCTTATTGGCTAATGTATCTGTTTCCAAGATGTTTATTGCTGGTTATACCCCAGGGATTTTAATTACAATAGCACTTATGTACACAGTATATCTCATTGCCCTAAAAAGAGGGTATGAAGCTGAAGGTGATAAAATGGCTAGCGCCAAAGAAATCTGGGAACAATTCACTAAATCTATATGGGCATTGAGTATCCCTTTTGGAATTATTTTAGGACTTCGAGTAGGTATATTTACCCCTACAGAAGCAGGCGGTATGGCTGTACTATTCTGTTTGTTCATAGGTTTCTTTATTTATAAAGAATTAAAAATCCATCATCTTCCCGAAATTATTCAAGATACGGCTATTGGCACAGGATCTGTGATGTTACTTATTGTAGGGGCTAAAATTTTTGGCTATTATCTCACCCTAGAACAAATTCCCCACATGATTACGGTCGCCCTTCTCGAGTTTACCAGTTCACCGTTAATTTTCTTATTTATGATGAATATTCTACTCTTAATTGTTTGTATGTTTATTGAAGGGGGAGCGGCCTTAATTATATTAGGACCTCTGCTCATTCCTGCAGCCAATCAACTAGGAATAGATCCCATACATTTTGGGGTAGTTATTATTATTAATATCATGATAGGAGGAATAACGCCGCCTTTTGGATCGATGATGTTTACTACCTGTTCTATTGTAGGCGTGGAAATAGGAGATTTCATTACAGAGATTATTCCTTTTTTAATTACCCTACTTATAGTTCTGTTTATCTTCACTGTGTTTCCACCTATATCTACATTTCTCCCTTATTTGTTAGGGTAGGGGGTGGTGATGAATATTTTTACGAATATCTATGTTGATGTATTATTAAGAGTTCTTTTTGCTCTCACTACTGGTGGTCTTATTGGTTGGGAGAGAAAGAACAAAGGAAAACCTGTAGGGATTATCACGAATATCCTTGTTTGTTTAGGGGCTACTGTTTTAGCCATCTACCAGCAATTACTTCATACAGGGATAGAAATCCACGGCTTCAGTTTACTTATTGCCAACAACTACTCCTCCAATGAAGGACGTATTGTGGCTCAAATTGTTTCTGGTATTGGTTTTCTCGGTGCAGGTACTATTATGAGAGATAAAAATTCTGTCTCAGGTATTACGACTGCTGCTACCCTTTGGATTATGGCTTGTTTAGGTATTGTTATAGGCTCTGGCTATTGGTTCTTATCTTTGGTCAGCGTAATCTCTGTAGTCTTTACACTCTTTTTCTTAAAATATTTTGTTAATAGAGTTATAGACCACAAAAGGCTCGTTAATATCCAAATAACCAGCGACGGCATGCTTGATCCTAGAGATATTTTTAATGAATTTGGATTGAGTTTTAATAAACAACGCATTGTAAAAATAGAGAGAGAAGAAGGACGCTTCGTAAAAACATTTGTTATCCAACTATTTATCCCCAAATATATTGATATTGATAAAATGATTAAAACACTATTAGAGCGTGACAGTGTTTATAAATGTGTAGTAATTCTTTAAGAAACGACACATTATAATAATATTATAAATAAAAAAAACCCTTAGAAAATTCTAAGGGTTTTTTTTATTTATAGAGGTATTTAAAAAGGAGAAGCAAACATTCTTCCACCACCACCACCTAAAGATGTTGGGTTATCAGAATAGTTATCACCAAGAGTATGAATCATAAAAGATTTTCCAGGAATATCCTTTATATTGATTCTTGTATTGGTTTGGGTAACTTGTGCGATACCACTTGAAGGAACCACTAACTTATAGAGATCACCTCTGTGTCCCTTACCTTCTGGTCCTTCATGAAGACCTGTTTTATCAGGATCCCAATGTCCTTTAGCTGCCCCACCTATAGTAACGACACCACTGTCATTGGTAGAGGGGGTTAAAGTATTGGTTTCATGAACGTGGAATCCATGTTCTCCAGCGGGAAGATTAGTAGCATTCACCACTATAACAATCCCTTTTCCTAATTCCGTAACCGTAATAGTCCCTATAGATTCGCCTAAGCCCGCCGCTGTTAAAGCGTGGATTTGAGATGTTTCTGTAGCGATATTTTTTCCGCAAGCGCTTAAAAGAATAACGCTTAAAAAGAGAAAAATATTTTTCATGTAATAACTCCTATGTATTTATTATAGTATACACCTTATATACCACCTATTCAATAGCTTAAAAAATACTCATTCTAATTCTTTTTAGTTATTGAATTTATAAAATAAAAATAATTTAGAAATACTTTAAGTATTGACATGAAGGGCTCTAAAGTATATAATAAGTATAAGGATTGTATCATGAATAGTATTATTATTTCCCCAGCTCAAATATCCCATATCACCGACCTTTTTCTCGCCCTAGGGGGAGAAAAAAACATTCTTTCTGTTACTAATTGCATGTCCCGTGTTAGGATTGCTATCCATAGTGATGAGCTTCTTGATGACGAAGAAATCTTTCTTTCTCTAAACGCTAAAGGCATCATAAGAGAGAAAGGGCAAATTCACCTTGTTTATGGGCAATACAGTGGTATCTTAAAAGAACACCTTTCCTTTTTACTCGACACCCTTAAAGATAAGACGGTGCTAAAACTGTTATTTCTAAGCCAAGGGATTAGCTGTATTAAAAGTATAAAAGCTTCAGATTCAGAAGTGCATGTCTTATTTTCTAAAAACATCTCTATGGACAGACCCCTCTTTGAAGAATTAAATAAAATATACAAACTGTCCTATGACGAAGTCAAACTCCTACTAAAAATACGTTCTTCTGATGTAGAGCTAGCCACTAAATTAAACTATGGAGTGTTTTTTTGGGATTTAATCTTAGCATCTGATTTTTTAAATAGTATTGATGCTCATTATATAGAAGATTTTTCCTCCCACAATTACAAACTCACCATCCATCTCAATAAAATGCTACCCATATCAGATAATCCATGGAAACATCTAGGAATTAAGACCGTACATCAAAGTATAGAAGAACAAGAGATGCGTCTTTCCCCCATTACAGATGGTTTTCTACCGATTCTCAATAAATATTACAGCTTACTTGAAAAACAGAAATCTTTCTTTGACAAGAAATGAATATTGTAGTATACTTATAACATAAGTAAAATATAAATATAACATAAATATCATATTTAGGAGTTTTTTATGCATTATACAGAACTAGGTTTTGTCAATTCTAAAGTAATGTTCGAAGTCGCTGTCAAAGATAAATTTGCAGTCCCCGCTTTCAATTTCAACAACATGGAACAAATTCAAGCTATCGTTATGGGTTGTGTTGAAGCACAATCCCCCGTCATTCTTCAAGTTTCTAAAGGTGCTCGTGCTTACGCCAATCCCGTACTTTTATCTTGGATGGGTCGTGGAGCTGTCGAAATGATGAAATCCTACGCTAAAGAAAAAGGACTTGGAGAAATTCCTATGGTTCTTCACTTGGATCATGGTGATACTTTTGAAACATGTAAAGAATGTATCGAATCTGGATTCTCTTCCGTTATGATTGATGGTTCCCATCATTCTTTCGACGATAACATTAACTTATCTAAAAAAGTTGTTGAATACGCACACCAATTTGACGTCACCGTCGAAGGTGAATTAGGCGTTTTAGCAGGTGTAGAAGATGATGTAGTTGCAGAAGACCACGTTTATACACAGCCTGCAGAAGTACAAGAATTTGTATCTAGAACTGGTGTGGATTCCTTAGCTATTGCTATTGGTACTTCCCATGGAGCATTCAAATTCAAACCCGGTCAAAAACCACAAATTCGTATGGACATCCTTAAAGAAATCGAATTAAAAATCCCTGGATTCCCTATTGTATTACACGGTTCTTCCTCTGTACCTCAAGATGCAGTCGCTATGATCAACAAATACGGTGGAAAACTTGAAGATTCTATCGGTATTCCAGAAGGACAATTATTCGAAGCTGCTCATTCAGCTGTCTGTAAAATCAATATTGACTCAGACTCCCGTCTTGTATTAACTGCTCATTTAAGAAGAGTACTTGCTGAAAACCCAGCTGAGTTTGATCCTCGTAAATATCTTGGGCCAGCTCGTGATGCAATGACAGCAATGTATAAAGAAAAATGTGAAAAAGTTCTTAATTCTGCAGGTAAAGCACCAGCAATTATGGCAGCACTCAAAAAATAAATCACAAACACAAAATAAAAAGCCCCTATTAATTTAGGGGCTTTTTTGATTCTCCCCCAATTTTATGAGGCGAAAAGCCGTGACTACAAAATTATCTTAACAGAGGAGATTGTGTTAGAACATAGCCCACCAATTATATATAGTTATTGAGGGATGATTTGAAAATTTATTTTCTTAGAATCTCCATCGTGGGGATTAATAAGGGGATTAGTAGTCCCCTTATTTGGCGGGGGGTTATAGGGGGAGAGCCATGGCTCCCCCCTAGAGAAGATAGATGTAATAGAAATATCGGGAGTGTCCCTACATTCTAAAAAGGATATATAAGATATTTCTCGGTGTCTATTTTCTTTACTATCACTATCTTTGGCACATGAGATATTTATCGGTGCTAATTTTTTTTATCGTGA
>CAMQVI010000032.1 GCA_947038195.1 uncultured Brevinema sp. | reverse complement strand
TATACTTATCTTTAGCATCTAAAAATATCGCATGAGCAGCATTATCATATTCAATCAAAGGGAAATTTTCTGCAGGGTTAGGTTTTGCTCCCCCCTCTGTATTTTGTAAAAGCACAGCGTGCCAACGCTTTGTATCTTCAAGAAAGGCTATTTTATCCTGTTTTCCCGCCATAATCATTGTGGGGATCGTTATTGCTTTAACATTAGGCTCAGTTGCCCTTACTAAAGAAGCATTTTCTATATTTAGATAGGTTCTAATATTTTTTTGATTGTCAAAATAACTATAAAACTCGAAAGGAGACTCAAATACCATTTTTAAGGTAAGTTCGGCTTCTACTTCATCTCTTCTTTCTTTTTGGATGACCATTCCACCTGCAGCATCTACATTTTCATAGTGTTCTGTTACATCTTCCCCTCTAAAAACACCATTTCTCTCTTTATACCATGCTATCATTTTTTTCCAATATTTCTCTTTATTTCCTTTTGAGATTTCGACATTAGCATAATTAGTAACGAACGTAACTCCATTAGTTAGGGTGTCTTGCACATCGAGTACAGCATTCAAGTTAATAAAACCATCGAATTGACTTTGTCTTTGGGTGGAAAGGGCTGTATTCCCCTCAGCGACTAAATAGGCTGCTGATAAAAAGCCACCCCAGCTATGTCCTAATAAAAATAAATTTTCGGGTCCATAACGATTTTTTATAATATTCACAATACCTTGTACATGAGAAGAAAAATTTTCTACTGTAAAATCATCTTTAGAGGGATTTCCAACAGTACCACCAGAACTTAGCTGATCCCAATAAATAACTCTATAGGTATCATGTAATATACCTACTTCGGGGATATCTCCATAATAAAGTCCAGATGATCCTGGTCCCCCATGCACCCAAATAATATAGGTATCTGCATTGGGATTACCTCGAACATAAATAGGAAAATAAGATCCATCGACCCTCATATATAAAACTTCTTCCCCTGGTGCCAGAGTACATCCACTAAATCCTAGTAATAATAGTATTAAGTATTTTTTTAACATTTTAGATATCCTTTAGTTTAATATTAAGCCCTATTTGAAACATTAGATGACTGTTAATCCCTAAATTATTAGGAGCCACACCATTCCAACCCACAGAAGCAAAAAGACGTAAAGGTGCCTTTAAAACCGTCTCAAAATCATAGCCCACATCCCATTGGGCGACAGCTATCATTCTGTAAAACCCAGGGTCTTTAATTAAGTAGCCTTCTATATTATAAACGGGGACTGTCTTCCATTGTATATTAAGCCCTACACCCATTGTTAAACTAGTATAGAAACCATTTTTCGGGTGGACAAATCGATAAGATAATGTAGGGTATAGAGACAAAGAAAAGTGATTGTTGGGGAAATAATAGAATAAAAATTGGGGAAAAGTTACAGAGACCCCATGACCTTTATTATTGAGAAACTCCCAGTCTAAGCCCAGCACAGCACCAGACTTCGAGTAGGGTTCATTCCAATAACTAATGATTAGACCCATTCTTCGGCTTAAATTGGGTGATTTTTCCTGAGTGTAGCTAAAATTAGTATTAAATAATAGCAATAATAACAATAAATATTTACGCACCTACTTCTCCATTAATTTATAAGTATTATATATTGAAAACCTCAATCCCATATACAATAACAATTTTCACAGATAAGTTTTTATCGTGTCGTATTGTATAATATAATATTATATTATATTATATTTGTCAAATAATAATAAATTATTTTCCCTATTCTACTATATGTCTTTTTTATATTTGTTTTTACAAAGGACTTTAATAGAAAAGTCTTATACTTGATTATAATTTTAAAAAAGATTATAATTAAAGCACTATTAGAATTATATTACTAAGGAACATTTATGGCTATTTTAAATAAAACCCTCGAATTATTTTTTGGCACCAAGCAAGACAGGGATCTCAAAAAAATACAAGGGCGTGTTAATCTCATAAACTCCTACGAAGAGGAGATTTCTGCTCTTTCTCAGGAAGAATTATCTGCTAAAAGTGATTATTTTAAAGAAAAGCTCAATAAAGGGGAAAGTTTAGACGATATCCTCCCCGAAGTATTTGCTGTAGTCCGTGAAATATCCCAACGCACCCTAAAAATGCGTCATTTTGATGTACAATTATTTGGTGGTATTGCCCTCCATGAAGGTAATATTGCTGAGATGAAAACAGGGGAGGGTAAAACCTTGGTAGCCACCCTAGCCGTTTGTCTTAACGCCCTTTCGGGTAAAGGTGTGCATCTTGTTACGGTAAACGATTACCTTGCTAAAAGAGATGCTCAATGGATGTCCCCTATTTATCTTTCTCTCAATTTATCTCTAGGTATTATCAATCAAGATAGAATAAGCTACAAAGTACAATTTACAGGGAATGAGTTTGAAACAGAATTAGTCCCTGTAAGTAGAAAAGAAGCTTATAATTGTGATATCACTTATATCACTAACAACGAACTCGGCTTTGATTATCTAAGAGATAACATGAGTTTTGACCTAGAAGAAAAAAGTCAAAGACCCTTGAATTTTGCTATTGTGGATGAGGCTGACTCTATCCTCATTGACGAAGCTCGTACCCCTTTAATTATATCTGGCCCTTCTGAAGAAAAAACAGATGTCTATTATAAAATCAATAAAATCATCCCTCGTTTGACTAAAGCTGAGCTAAATGATAAAGAAGAAGTCATCGAAGATACGGGAGATTTTGGCTTATTTCTTAAAGAAAAAAGTGTCACTCTTACCGAACAAGGGGCTCGTCATGTCGAAGAATTACTAGGTATTGATGATCTTTATTCTCCCGAAAATAGTCAATATATTCACTTTATTTTAGCTGGAATCAAAGCCCACAATCTCTATTTCCGTGAAGTAGAATATATCGTCGAAAATGGGGAAGTCGTTATTATTGATGAATTTACTGGTCGTAAAATGACGGGACGACGTTGGTCTGATGGTATTCACCAGTCCATAGAGGCTAAAGAAGGTCTTCGTATTAAAGAAGAATTCCAAACTCTCGCCTCTATCACTTTCCAAAATCTCTTCCGTATGTATGAAAAGTTATCAGGAATGACAGGAACAGCAGAAACAGAAGCAGGGGAATTATACGCTATTTATAAAACGGATGTTATTGTTATCCCTACTAATGTGCCCGTGGCTCGTGTTGATCATTCCGATAAAATGTACCTCTCTAAAGACGGTAAAAACAAAGCCTTGGTCAATGATATTAAAGCTATCAATATCACCAAACAGCCTATCCTTGTAGGAACTGGGTCTGTGGATTCTTCTGAAGAATTATCTAAACTATTAAAAAAAGAAAAAATTTCTCACTCCGTCCTTAATGCTAAATATCACGCTCAAGAGGCTGAAATAGTCAAAGAAGCTGGTAAAAAAGGTGCTGTAACTATTGCTACTAATATGGCAGGTCGTGGTACTGATATTAAATTAGGAGAAGGAGTCGTAGAATTAGGTGGGCTTTTAGTCTTAGGGGCAGAACGCCACGAATCAAGACGTATTGATAACCAGCTTAGAGGACGTTCTGGACGTCAAGGCGACCCAGGGGCTTCCGTATTCTATGTGTCTTGTGATGACCCTCTGATGAAAGCCGTAAATATCACTCAACATAAAGAGCTAATGGAAAAAATGGGTTTCTCTGAAGAAGACGAGATTCAAGATAAAATGTTCTCTAAAGTAATAGAAATGGCTCAAAAGCGTCTTGAAAACTTCCATTTTGATATTCGTAAAAATATTTTAGAATACGATGGTGTTATGAACGACCAACGTCACTATATCTATCATTTAAGAGACAGGGTTTTAGATACAAACCACGAAAATATCATGCTCGAAGAAGTTATTAATGATTGTATTTCTATCTATGGAGAAAATCATGGAGAGCGTAGTGGAAAGATAGAATCTTGGAATGTGGCTACTCTTGAAACTTGGTTAAACCAACATTTCTTAATCCATAAAAATTTCGATCAACATACTTCTAAAGAAGAATTAGTCTCTCTTATCCGTTATCAAGTATTAGAACGTTTTTCAGATGTTCCCGAACAAATTGTCAAACAAGCTGTTCGTTTCATCTCTCTTCGCACCCTAGATAATCTTTGGAAAGAGCACCTTCATAATATTGACATTTTACGTAATGGAATAGGTTTACAAGGTTATGCCCAAAAAAGCCCTATTGTAGAATATAAAATGCGTGCTGCTATTATGTTTAAAGATTTAAAAGAAAAACTTCAATTAGATATTTTAAGTATTTTGAGCCGTTTAGAGATTAAACCAGAGCAAAGCGTCCCCACCTTAGGGAAAAAACCTGCTCCATCTAATGCCTCTCATCCTAAACATAAAAAGTTGAAAAGATAATAGATGAAATATTTAGTACTCTTCTTTTTCTTTTTTTCTTCTCTCAGTTATGGAGACACCAGAACCAACGATTTGCCTCAAGGGTTTAAGTGGCGTTACATCATAGACGAAAAAGAGCCGACTCCTCGCTCAGGTCAGTTTTGGCGTAGTGGAGTTATCTTATCAGATAGGCTCATTGTTCTTAATATTCATATGCTTATCGCCCTAGATTTCCAAGGTAAAGAGCTATGGAAAATAGGCTTACAAGCAGAAAATCTAAGTGCCGAAGCTAAAATCCACCAAATATCCTCTAACGAAATTATATTAGTAACAACGGACACTCTCTTACGTATCAGTACCGATACAGGGGAGCTCCTTGAAAGCTTTAATCATGATGTTCGTAGAAGATCTGCCTTCCAATTTACAGAATTAATGCCCAGACATTCTATCTTTTTTGATAAAGAGCTCTATGTCTTTTTAGGACCTCAGCTCTTAGCTTTTGATCAAGAAAATCTCACTAAAAAAGAGGTTTTTAATTTTAACAGCTCCCCTAAAACCATCCCTATCCTCTATAAGGATAAATTTGTTCTCAGTTTTGTCAATGGCTTTGTTGAATTATTTGATCCCTATAAAAAAGAGACTTCGACGCTCATTAGTGGCGACCCTTCTAAAAACTTTTCTATTAGACAGCCTATTGTGCAAGAAGAATTTATATATATCCCCATGAATAATAGACTAGAAGTTTATCAAGACACCAATTTTTATGCTCGTTCTACCCAATTAAGCAATAGTATTTTAACATCTTTAGAAGGTAAAGTGTGGCGGCGTTCTCATCAATCAGGGCTTATTCAAGAAATAGATCCTACCCTTGGCCCTATTAGAGAAGTACAATTCATAGCAGATAAGTTTGCTAATTCTATTACAGCTCCCCTTGTGGGAAACAAAAAAACTCTTATTCATGTGGATGGTATCGATGGACAGCTATTTATCATTTCTTATGATGATAGTAATAACATCGCACTCCAAAAACATCTCTATTCGGAAGAGTTTAGAGATAATCCCCCTCTACAAGCCCTAGATCAAAAAGACAATCATCTCTTACTAGGGGGATTTGAAGGCTTATATCTTATAAATTTAGATGAATTATAAAAAAAACTCCCTAGCATAGGGGGATTTGAAGGCTTATATCTTATAAATTTAGATGAATTATAAAAAAAAACACCACATGCTTACGCTAGTGGTGTTTTTTTTATAGCTATTATTTTATACAATAAAAGGGAGTAAGGCTTTTCTATCCTTAGGGTAATCATCAAAATTAGCAAGATACCATTGATGATTTTGTAAGGCTCTAGGAGCGAGATTCGAAATAGTCCAAATAAAGAAAGCAAATCCAATAATAGAGTTTAACATTATTGTCCATCCTAACCAAATAATAATCTCCCCTAAATAATTAGGACAAGAAACCCATTTATACAAACCCCCATAAGGGATTTTATACCCTGTTTCTCCAGGTTTTCGGATATTTTTAAGAATACTATCAGATTGTCTGTTGATTAGTGTGCCCGTAAAGAATACAATGACCCCTAAGATAAATTGCCAAGACATTAAATAGTCTCCAGCATACATATCAGCAGGGGCTATAACATATATCCACCCTGCTTGGAAGTAGGTATTGATTAGCTGAAAAGATAAGGCTGACAACACTACGGTCAGGGGCATGGGTTTACTGTGAGTAGAAGAAAAAGGATAGATAAAACTTCTATAAAAATAATGAATTTGCCATATAATAAATAGGGCTATTGTTCCTGAATTAACGGAATTACTGGTAGCTATAAAAATCATGAATATTATAGAAGATGGTGATTCCATAATAAGCCAGCCTATTTTTGCTGGGATCATCGCAGAGCCCCATGCAGCAGAGGAAAGCCTTCCATAAGGGGCGGATAATTTAGTGAATATCAATATACTAAACACAATAATAGGTAAAGCTAAGAAGATATAAAAAGCTATGTAAAAAAATTGAGGATTAAACATATTTTCTCCTAAAAAATGTTTTCTATACTAAAAAAAATTAAAAACGGAAGCCCACCGTTATCGCTGGAAACCAACCTTTAAATAGGCTTTTATCTGATTCTGCTACCCCTATAGTGAAAGCGTACATAGCACCTATATCTAAATAAAAGAAACTCATAGCAATCCTAAACCCAAAAGAAGTCATAATAGGGATATCTGTAGCACTAATAAATGCTAATTGTATTTGAGCAAAAAGGGATAATTCCAGAAAACGGTAACTATAAAAAGAATATCCTGTAATAAGTCTAAAAGCAACATAGGATTTAAAAACGTCTGTTGCCGTATAATAATTGTCCACAGGAATAGAGGGTAAAAAAGTAAGATTAATATCAATTTGTCCCCACCATTCGGGGATAAAATATTTCAAAACCCCTATGCTAGCTTGGTAAGGGGCTAGTCCTCCTGAAAAGGTAAAATAAGGATCCCCACCATTAGGTACTGTTTTTTCTTTTTTTATAACTTCTGTAGAATTTATAGCTAAGGGAGCTGGGGCTGGGGCTGTATCTTTCGGAGTTATCGTACCCTCTGATTTTTCGGGTAAAGCAGGTAAATTATTGTTAGACAATTCCAATTGAATACGCTCTTCTTTTGGAGTGATGTCTTGTGAGTAGGATGCTGTAGAGAAAGAAAATAGGCATAAGATAAGTGAAAAAACAAAGTGTTTCATTAAACTTCCTTTAAATAAGTAAAAAAGATGTGTTCATAGTATAACCTAACTTTCTCTTATTTTCAAGTTTAAATATAAGAGAATTCTTTATATTGTGCAATTTATTCAATTTTTATTTAACTAAAAAATTATCTTTGTATATTGACAATAGGCTTAAACTAGTTTACAATTTATTATTATTATTATTTTAATTTCAATTATTTATTCATAAGATTCGCGCAGGAGCTATTTATGGTTATTGTCACTGGTGGTACAGGACACATAGGTAATGTTCTCATAAGAGAACTACTTAAAAAAGGGGAAAAAGTTAGAGTACTTGTTAGACTTGGATCAACAGAACTCCCTTTAGAAGGATTAGATGTAGAAAAAGTATATGGGGATGTGAGAAACAAAGATGCTCTTCGTAAAGCTTTTGAAGGAGTAGACAAAGTCTACCACTTGGCAGCTATTATCTCTATTTTCCCTGGTATAGACCCAGAACTAGAAGAAATAAACACACAGGGCACTATTAACGTAGGACAAGTATGTTTAGAATTAAAAATCCCTAAACTTGTGTATACGAGCTCTGTCCACGCTATTGCTGATCAAGCTCATGGGCTGCCTATTACAGAAGAAGCTCCTATTTCCATAGAATTAGCAATAGGTAAATACGGTAAAACCAAAGCTGCAGCTACCCTAGCTATTTTAGACATGGTTAAAAATGAAAATCTTCCTGCTGTTATTGTTCAGCCTGCTGGTGTGATAGGACCTTATGATTTTATGCCTTCTCAGTTAGGTTTAGTTTATTATATGATGGCTAATGGTATGAATATGGGGATGTCTGGAATATATAATTTTGTAGATGTTAGAGATGTTGTCAATGGAATTATTTTAGCAGACGAAAAAGGACGTATCGGCGAACGCTACATTCTTTCTGGGCATCTCCTAAGTATTAAAGGTAAAAAAGAAGTTATGGATGAGATTTTAGGGAAAAAACATAGATACATTTCTTTTCCTAAATTTATGTGTTATCTAGGCGCTTTCTTTCTCTCTCCCTTCTATAAACCCTTTAACCTCATCCCTATCCTCACCAATGAATCCCTAGAGATTTTGTTCTCCAATGCTGATTTGAGACATGATAAAGCCTCCAATGAATTAGGATATACGGTAAGACCATTTAAAGAAACAATGACAGATATCCTTTCTTGGACCAAAGAAAATCATCACCTCTGGAAACAAACGAAACACAAGATTTAAATAAAGTCCCTCTCTTATAGGGGGCTTTGTTCTTATAGGATGAATAATGCTACAATTTTTATACCAAGATTTCACTATTAACTTTATGACTATTTTATTTCTTGTGTTTTTTGGAGCTTTTTTAAGGTTTTCTAAAATCATCTCTAAAGAAAATCTGTCTTTTTTAAACGATTTTACTGTTAAAGTTTTATTGCCTTGTCTTATTCTCAGCTCTTTTATGAACGATTTAGACCCCATCTTTTTAAGTAATGGAATAGCTATTTTTATCTGGGCATTATCCATTCACGGAGCTTTTATTGTTTTTTTCAAATTTTATTATGCTAAAAAAGATTTACCCTCAGATCAAAAAGATGTCCTTAGTTGTACCGTCCCCTTAGGTAATATATATTCTTATGGGATTGCGGTAGCTTCTATGCTTTATGGAGATAGTGGCATTTTTACTGTAAATATGTACAGTATAGCTACTCGTATCTATATGTATACCTATTGTTTAATGACCCTATCAGGGGCTAAACTTTCTAAAAATGACCTCCTCCAATCCATTAAAAATCCAGCTATTCTTGTTACTATTATTGGCGCTCCTATCTTTTTTTTACAAGATTTCACCCCCCAGATTACGATCAATGATATTAGTGCCAGCATTTTCCGTATAGACCATAGTCTCCCTTTTATTTTTAATGGTATTGAAAAAATTGGTTCTTGTACTAATACAATGGTGTGGATTTTAATAGGAGCTTCTTTTACGAAAGAGGCAGTTTCTTATATGCTCCAATCCCGTTTAGCGATGGTCTCTATGGCTATCAGGGCATTTATTCTCCCCCCTATTGGAATTGCTGTCTATACTCTCCTACATCGTTTTTTTGGATTTACCATAGCGCCTATATTCCTCACGACTACCTTACTACTCTTAAGCACCCCTGTTGCCAACATTGGCACCATATTTGCCCTAAAGTACAATAAAGCCCCTAATCTCGCTCTAGCCTGTATACCAAGTAGCTTTATATTTACCCTTACCCTTTTACCTTTTTATATCTTAGTTATAGAATTTCTTACGAGCATAAAAATAATATAGGAGGAAACGATGCTTTCATTTTTATATGATCCTCTATTTATAGACTTTGCTACCATAATTTTGCTTCTTGTTTTAGGCTTTATTTTAAGGCTCAGAGATACAATATCAGAGCCCAAGCTTAAGTTTTTTAATTCCCTATGTATTGATATTCTATTACCTTGTTTTATTTTTAGCTCTTTTATGATAGATATAGACCCTATATTTTTCAGTAATGGACTCAATATATTTTTATGGTCTGTATTCATTCAGGGGTTTTTCCTCCTCAGTCTCGGTATCTATTATCACAAAAAACAAAATCTCACCCAAGACCAAAAACTTTTTCTTAGCACCAGTATGCCTATGGGAAATATCTCATTCTATGGTATTGCAGTGGCTTTTTCCTTTTATGGACCCGATGGTGTTTTCGCTATGAATATATATAGCATTAGCTCTAGATTCTATATATACACCGTATGTCTCATGATTATATCTGGACAAAAACTCACCAAAAATGATATGTATCAGTTTATCAAAAACCCTTCTCTTATAGCTACTATTCTAGGCTGTCTTATTTTCTTTACTCAAGACTATGCCCCTCAGATTAAAATCAATGATATTAGTGCCAGTATTTTCCGTATAGACCATAGCCTTCCTTTTCTGTTTAATGGATTGGGAAAATTAGGACAATCTGTTGGTGGTTTAATTTGGCTTATTATCGGTGCTTCTTTCGATAAAGAAGTCTTAGCTTACGCCTTAAAATCTCGATTAGCGCTTCGGTCCATTCTCTTAAAGATTTTTATCCTCCCCCCCATAGGAATTACTCTTTATATCCTTTTTCACCAATTGGGCTTTACCATAGACCCTATATTCCTACCAGCTACCCTACTAATTCTAAGTAGCCCCGTAGGTAACATCACCACCTTACAAGCTATCAAATACAATAGAGCCCCCCAATTAGCCTTAGCCTGCTTATTAACGAGTCTCGTTTTTTGTCTTTTGGCACTCCCTTTTTATGTTATCCTCATAGATTTCCTTATAAGTATCAATATCATATAATCTTGCTTCGCTAGATGTAAACTACCTTGCTTCGCTAGGTGTGCCGACCTGCTTCGCTAGATGTAAACTACCTGCTTCGCTAGGTGTGCCGACCTGCTTCGCTAGGTGTGCCAACCCCCCAATTAGCTTTAGCCTGCTTATTAATGATTCTCGTTTTTTGTCTTTTAGCTCTCCCTTTTCATGTTATCCTCATAGATTTCCTTATAAATATCAACCTATCTCTTTAAGCTAAAGAACATTAGGTTAAGAGTGTGGTATTTATCCTAATCGATTGACAAATACCCCCTAATATTTTATAATATATATGATAACATTTCAATTGTTTAGAAATAGACAATTATATTTCCTATCTTTACCTCAGATAAAGATAGAGTTTCCGTATAGAAAACTCTATTTTTATTTTAAAGTAAAGTTTTCACTTTGCTACTCTACACTGAGTAGATTATATTTAATTGCTCATAGCAGTTTGTATATTTTATCGGTGTAGAGAGTAGATAGAAATATGTAGTCTTTTAACAGTTGAAATGTTATCAATACAGCTCTATGGGCATTTTTTTACAGGAATACAATGACTAGTAAAAAAAGTCCTATAAAGTAAAACAATGTTTTACTTTATAGGACTTCCTTATTTGTATTGTCACTATTCTAACTACTATCATCACCGTATAACAAAAAAAGCTCATTAGGGACAATATCCTTGAAAATAATATAAAAAAACACGGTCTTATGGGATTGGCGTAGAGCTCTCGTGTTCCCTTCACCAAAGGGCATGGGAGCTTTTTTGAATTCACCATCCCCCACAATTATTACAAAGGCTTTTATCATTAGATAATTCCTACTTACTAAAAAGTAAGTGATTGACATTATATCCATAAATAGCTTACAGTGTATTATATGATATAGTTCTAATACAAAAAACACGGTCTTATGGGATTGGCGTAAAGCTCTTGTGTTCCTTTCCCCAAAGGGCATGGGAGCTTTTTTGAATTCACCATCCCCCCACAATTATTACAAAGGCTTTTATCATTGAGAAACTTCCTACTTAGAAAAAAAAGTGTAAGTGATTGACAATATATCCATAAATAGCTTAAAATATATTATATGATATAGTTCTAATACAAAAAAATGCGGTCTTATGGGATTGGCGTAAAGCTCTTGTGTTCCTTTCCCCAAAGGGCATGGGAGCTTTTTTGAATTCACCATCCCCCCACAATTATTACAAAGGCTTTTATCATTGAGAAACTTCCTACTTAGAAAAAAAAGTGTAAGTGATTGACAATATATCCATAAATAGCTTAAAATATATTATATGATATAGTTCTAATACAAAAAAATGCGGTCTTATGGGATTGGCGTAGAGCTCTCGTGTTCCTTTCCCCAAAGGACATGGGAGCTTTTTTGAAATCCCCCCTCATAAAAAATATTCTACAATACCTATTTAAATAATCCCCCCCAACCATTATCACACATTCTTTTATCATTAGATAATTCCTACTTACAAAAAAGTAGGTGATTGACATTGATACCATAAATAGCTTAACATTTAATTAGAGATAACAAAATAGGAGGCATTATATGTCTAAAATAATATTAGGAATTTTTTCCTTATTCATGATTGTAAGCTGTGGAGAACCCCAAGCTCAATCCACTAAAAAAGTATCCTTTATAAAAGGATCAGTCACCAATACCCTCGCCGTTAATGACTTGCCCATAGATGGACTAGTGACACCAGAAAGTGTTTCTTTCCATAAAGGAGTAATATACGTATCGAGCATAGGCGGTAACCCTATGGAATCTCCCAAAAAAGGTTTCTTTACTCTTCGTGAAAAAAACCAAACCACCTACCTATTCGAGGGGCTTTTAGATGACCCTAAGGGCTTTGCATTCTTAGACGATGATACTATCATTGTATCCGATCATCCTACTGTTAAAATCCTTAAAATATCCACAGGAGCAGTAGTTGCTACTCTTCCTATTGATGCTCCAGGTTTTATGAATGACCTTGTAGCTATTGACGCTAACACTTTTCTTGTATCTGATACAGGGAAAGGACTTCTTTATAAAGTGCTTGTAAATAACGAAAAAACATCCCTTTCTTATACTCCTGTCACAGGAATTACAGAAAATGGAATCAATGGACTCATTTACGATGCTCCTTCCCTCACTCTTTATTTCGTAACTTCTACCTTTGGGGGAGATGCTACAAGAGGACATATTTTCGAGGCTAAACTCAACGAAGATTTTTCAGCTGTTACTTCCCTTGTAAAATGGGATACTCCTCAAATTGGAGCAGGTGGATTGGACGGACTAGATTTAATGCTTGCCAAAAATAAAACCTACCTAGTAGTCTCTGATTGGGGTACAGGAGCAGAAAACGGAGCTAAAATCTTCGGATACGATCTCGCTACCAAAACACTTTCTTTCACGATAGAAGGCGACATCACCGCTGTAGCCGATATAGATATCAACAAGAAAAATGTTCTTTTCATGCCAGAATTTACCCAAAACCGTATCACTACCATCAATCTCTCCAAAGCCCTATAAATAATACGCAAAATAAAACCCTCTCATTTTCAGAGAGGGTTTTATTTTTTTTAATCTTATTTTTCGGTCTTATTTTTTTGCTAATTCTTTTTTGTCAGCGATTAATTCTTCAACAAAATCTTTAGCCAACATAGCTGTCATAAGATGATCTTGAGCGTGTACCATTAATAGGGTAATCTTAGTGGGCTCGCCTTGAATCTCCCCTTGAATAAGGTCTGTTTGTACGTGATGGGCTTCTAAAAGAGCTTCGGCACATTTTTTCATAGCCTCATCACTAGCATCAAAATCCCCTTTTCGGGCAAAACGTAAGGCTTCAAAAGCATAACTACGTCCCTCTCCTGCAAAACCTACCAATCCCATTACGACTTCTTCTAGTCTTTCATCTGTCATTATAGACTCCTCTTATTTTTTTTCTATTAATTCAAATTTTTGCCATGCTTCAATTTTATCAATCAAAGCAATTTCTTTATTGGCGATTTTCCCAACGACATTGGTACGTCCAGAGTTTGGCATATCTTTTCTAGCGATATGTAATTCCCCCGCATAAGTACCATATTCAGAAGATTCAATTAAAATATCCCCTCTCTTTATAGGACTAGGATTGAATACAGGGAATTTATTAGCTTTATATTTTACTCTACTTTGAGTGGAACGGATAAGATATTCCCCCTCGTCTCCTCTATGAAAATGTTTTTCTTCTAAGACGATTGCTTTTTCTGTAGCAGGAATATTATTAAGTAACTCTACTTCTAATTGGAGCATATAAGGATCAATTTTACCCATTATTTCTAACTCTTCATCAGAAGCGAAAGTCTCAGAAATAAGCACTGTGTGCATATCGAGATTGAGGAACATATCTTTTACTTGATAAGAAAGAGCCTCATCTCTATGTTCTTCGAGAGAGCATAGTCCATCACTAACAGGCCAAGGACCCACAGAAGCACTAGGCGCTTTCACGAATGCTGCTGTTCGAAGATGATATTTTTTGAATTGATTGGTGCAATATTCAAAATGCTCTCTCGATAGTCCTGTAAAACGGTGAGGATAAAAATTATGAGAGCCAATGAGATTGTTCACATTGGGTTTATAATCCATAATGGTATCAAGATAATGCGTTTTTTGACTCATATTTAATTCTATTTTTAGCCCTTGTGGGTTAAAGGTCATCCAAGCTTCTTCATTGCCAGAAAAGCCCAAATCCAACCTTATCCCTGTAGCGCCCAAATTTCCGAAGAATGTCAAATCATCATAGGAGATATCCAACTCAGAAAAAATATTAGGAGCGACGTCTGCAATAACACGTATTCCCTTTTTTTCAGCAAACTCAATAGTTTCTTTGAATTCTTTTATAATTTGATCTTTTTTAGAGGTATCTACGGATAAAAGACAGGTGAAAGCTCTCGTAAATCCATAATGTGCTGCTTTTTCTATGTACTCTAAATTATCTTTTAGAGAAGCGTGGAAAGGATAAATTGATATTCCTTTTTCTCTTTGCATTATTAGCTCCTTAGGGCTTAAATTTCGTAACCATTGTTTTTTGTAACTTCTTTAATCCAATAACCACTTTTCTTGATTACTCTTTTTTTATTATTGTTAAGTTGTAGTTCTACGTACCCATAACGATTTTTATAGGCATTCTGCCAAGACCAATTATCAACAAAAGTCCAAAGGTGGTAGCCTTTACAATTACATCCTTCATCTATAGCTTTATGGACTTGATTAAGGTGATCTGTGATAAATCCTATACGATAATCATCTTCAATGTAGCCTTTTTCATTACGGAAACGTTCTTCGTTTTCTACACCCATTCCATTTTCACTAATAAAGGTTTCTATATTACCATAATTATCTTTAATATCTGTAAGACAATCATAAATCCCTTGAGGGTAGATTTCCCAGCCTCTATAAGGATTCATTTTTTTACCGGGCATATCATAAATGTCAAAGAAAGTCTCAGGACGTATAGGCGCCTTAGGATTAGGAATGTTCTCTTTAGCCTTTGTGCGTTGAGGAGCATAGTAATTAACCCCCAAAACGTCTACTTTCCCTTTGGCAATAATTTTATCATCTCCCTTAAGGATAGGTAAAGGCATTTTATTGTCTTGCATAAATTTGATTAATTCTTCGGAATATACCCCTTTTAAAGACGGATCTTTAAAAGATTCATTGTGGAAAAGGTCTGCCAATCGAGCTGCTTTGAGATCTTCGGGGTGTTCACTGCGAGGATAAGAAGGTGCAATATTAAGAATAATTCCCGCTTTTGCCTTTACTCCAGACTCACGAAAAGCATCCATCATTTCAGCATGAGCGATAGCTGTATGATAAGCGACATTCATAGCCCTGTGCATATCCATCGCATTAGGGTAGAGATAGTCTCCTATATAAGCAATGTAAGGCACTACAATGGGTTCATTAAAAGAGAACCAATAAGGAACTCTATCACCAAAATGTTTAAAACATTGTTCAGCGAAATAGCGATAATGTTTTATCGTATCTCTATTTTCCCAGCCCCCTTTTTCTTGAAAAGACCAAGGCATATCGAAATGATGCAGATTCATAAAAGGAGTTATTCCCAAATCCAACATCGTATCAATTACTTCATTATAAAAACGAAGGGCATCGGGATTAGGTTCTGTAGCTCCATAAGGAAGTAGTCTAGACCATTGAATGGAGGTGCGATAGGTAGAAAGACCCAACTCCTTTAAAAGGCTTAAGTCTTCTTTAAAACGATGATAAAAATCGCCACACTCACTAGGTCCAATCTCGTTAAAAAAACGATTGGGTGCCATTTCATAATATTTATCCCAGATAGAAGGTTCTCTTCCGCCTTCTGTAGCCCCACCCTCATGTTGAGGACCACTAGAGGCAGCTCCCCACCAAAAATCCTTTGAAAATTCTTTAAACATTATAAAACTCCCTTTTTACCTTTAGTATATTTGTCTCTAGCCAATAGACTATCCCTAAATGTTGAGCATTCCCATATATTAATATGGCGCTTTAATTTATTAGTCTAATTATTTTTGTGAAAACCCACTAAATAAAGAAGCCCTAACTCTTTTGGAAAGCTTAGGACTTCTTTATTTAGATAACATTTTTCATTATAGGTATTTATAAGCAAGAGCCCTACCTATTAATAAAAGCCCCCAATATCACCGAAGACCTCTTTGTACGAGCCCCCACTTAGGAGAACCCCCCAATATCACCGAAGACCTCTTTGTACGAGCCCCCACCTATTAATAAAAGCCCCCAATATCACCGAAGACCTCTTTGTACGAGCCCCCACTTAGGAGAACCCCCCAAATATCACCGAGACCCACCTTATCAGTCAAGCCCCCACTTAGGAAAAGCCCCCAATATCACCGAAGACCCCTTTGTACGAGCCCCCACTTAGGAGAATCCCCCAAAGCTTAGGAGAATTATTTTACAGCTTTAGCTATAATTTCAGGAAGTACTTTTTGGACATTCATCATGCCATAATCACGCATTTCAATAACCATAACAGGTTTATCTGTTTTAGCAGAAATACCTTCTAGCTGGAAACGAATTTGAGGTGCTATCACAATCACATCAATATCATCTGTTAGATTAGCCTCTAGCTCAGTAACAGAAATAGCCTTAATCTCGATTTCTATTCCTGTTTCTTCTGCGTGTTTGAGTGCTTTTTGGACGAATAAACTTGTGGACATACCTGCACTACAACATAATAAAACTTTAGTCATTTTCATACCTCTTAAATTGATTTATCTATCTATTTATTTAATAATTTTATTTATTTCTAATATATATTATACATTATATTATAAGCTATTTTGAGAAAAGGTCAAGCAAAAAAATCAATTTTACCCTAAAAAATTCACAAGTTTCCCAAAACTTATTATATAGTTTTTATATAAAAAGGTGATCCGTAAATTAATACAGACCACCTAAAAAAATAATGTCGCTCTTTTTTTTTCGCTTCTTATTTTTTAAGCGATTCGAGTTCTTTGGCGTATTCAGCATTATCAATTTGTTTCATGAAAGCAAACCAAATAATAGCCGAAATCGTGAGATTGATTAATTGCATCAAAGCACCTCTCCAACCTGCGACCAAGAATCCACTAAAGAATATGGGCATAGTCCAAGGAGCAATAATACCGTTATGTCTTGGGAGGAAACCTATAATTGTAGCGAAATAAGCAGTACAGATATTTACAATAGGCACCATAATCCATGGGACAAAAACAATAGGATTAAACACGACGGGTAAACCAAATATAAAGGGTTCATTGATATTAAAAATACCAGGAGCTAAGGATAATTTACCAATTTCTTTTAATTGTTTACTACGGGCAAAAAGCAACATAGCGATAACCACAGAAAGAGATGCACCAGAACCACCAAGAGTTACATAGAGATCGAACCAATATCTTGTGATAATATTAGGTATTGCTTCCCCATTTTGGAAAGCTAATCTATTAGCATCTTGTAAGATAGTGAAAATAGGATCTAAAATAGGGCCGACTACGAGGTGACCATGTATTCCAAAGAACCAGAAGAAGTGAACAAGGAACATAAAAGCAATAGCACCCCAAATAGTACCACCTATCCCTGTAAGAGGTTTAGTAACAAATTCTGCTAAAATGGTGTGAGCATTTTCAAAAGGAGACGCATCTATTCCTAAACGAATAAACCAAAATACAATAATTGTTATAGCACCGGGGATTAGAGCAGCGAAAGAGTTAGCTACCGCAGGAGGAACTCCATCAGGCATAGTGATAACAAATCTCGTTTTAGACATTTTGACAAATACTTCCGTAGCTAATAAAGCCACGAGAATAGCTGTAAAGAGTCCACGAGACCCAAGATACATAATGGGCATTACGCCACCGATTCCACCCTCTACGAGTTCATGAGTAATAGAATAAGGAGTAAGAATAAAGAAACAGAGTAAGGACATTACCGCAGCGGGCAAAGCGTCTACTTTATAACTTTCGGCGAGACGATAAGAAATAGCAATTACTGCTGTCATACCCATAAGATCCATAGTAGCACCTATAGGAATGAGGAGAGCGTTAAAAATACCAGTCTCTACGATAAACGTTTTATAAGCGTCTATGGGGAGAGCGGCTAAAAGAAGAAAGAAAGACCCTATCATACTGGGGACGAGATTAAGCACCACACCATCACGAATAGCTTGAATGTATCGGAGCTGAGCGAATTTATTCATCGGTGGTACAATTTTTTCATCCATATATTGTTGAAAATTCATAGTAACCTCTTTTCAATATTATTTTTTTGCCTTAAAAAAAAGGCACTCGCAGTAAAAACCATGAGTGCCTTTTATTTTTTTTTGTGTTAAACCTTAAGGATTAAAGTCCAGAAAGATTTAAAGAGTAGGATAAACCAGCTTGTAAATAAAGGTGATTATCTACTAGTTTCATACCAGTTACTTTTGGTTTAGCAAGTCCATCAATGTGGTAACGTAATTGTACCCACATACCTAATTTGTCGGTTACAGCTACAGCAATTTGATTTTCCCAACGAATGGAGAAAGATTCTTTAAATGCTTTAGCACTTTCATCACCGTTAAAACGGAAAGCTAATTTAGTGGTAAATCTCCAGATTTTAGCGAAAGAAATACCATAGTCTACTCTTAAAGCAAAGAGATCTACAACAGCATGTTTATAGAGTCCATAATTAGGACTACCTACTGTATCTGTACCAAGACGAGCTACAGGTACTGCCCAAAATTCTAAAATGGTGTTGAAGGTTAAAGAACCAGCATTACCGAAATCTAATGTGTAAAAGTTTTCGTTAGCCATTAAACCACGGGTATCGAATGCTAAGACACCATATTTGTAGTTAATACCTACGGCAACTCTAGGATCTGCTAGTAGGGACTGACCTACGGCGTAATGAGGTTTCTGACCTGCATAGTCACCATTTTCATATTCAGTTCTTTGACCTACGATGAATAATGCTTTTACATACATGGATAACCAAGGCACAGTAGCAAAGTTTTGAGAATAAACCATACCAAACTCAAATTCGTTTCCACTAAAAGTACGTGTGTTTCCATCAGGATCTTTTGTAAGATCTCCAGAGAATGAATCTAGGTAGAAACCTAGTGAACGATTGGGTGCTCCTGCATCTTGTGCAAAGGATACACCGGTAACAGCAAATACTGCTACTAAAGAAATAAGTAATTTACGCATATTACTTTCCCCCCCTATAAAATGTGTTTATATATTTAAAATATATACTTTTTACTATATTAATGTGCCTTAAGATAAAAATTGAGTCTTAGTGACTAATAATCTATCTTAATTTACACCATTATTATATCTTAAATTGAAAATTAAATCAAGTATTAAATCTATTTTTTAAAAAACATAGTAATTACATTTTTTATATACACTTATATATTCCATTATAATAAAAGTATGATTTTATTTTTATTTTTATCATACTTTTAATAAATAATATCATAAAAAAAGAGAGGAAATTTTTATAAAGGGGGATTATTTGGGATACTTTATGACTATTTTTAAGTCATAAAAAAACACCCAGCGAAGTCCTTTTTGGGAACTAAGCATGGATGCTTTTATTATTATATTGACGGGATACTTTGTATTTAAGCTACGACACTAACAGGTTGTACTCTGTCCATATCTCTAATAGCATCATTTGCTTGTGCTACGACACTAACAGGTTGTTTTCTGTCCA
>CAMQVI010000031.1 GCA_947038195.1 uncultured Brevinema sp. | reverse complement strand
CCCAACTTAACCATTTGCCACTTACTCATAAAAGCCTTCTAAATCTTTTAGCCCTTCGGAGATTTCTTTTTCTAGGGCATTGATTTCTGCTAGAATATCTTTTGTTGGGGGGTAGATCTCTGCTATATACTTGGTTTTCTTATATTTATTAAGAGACAAATCATAGTTATTTTCTATGATTTCAGCCTTGGGGACAAAGAAAGATTTTTCGGTGCGTTCTCTCGCTTTTTCTTTATCTTTGTTTTTAAAACGCTCTATAATATCGGGGATGTCGTTTTCTGTAACAACTGCCCTTTTATCATCAAGACTAAATCCATCTGCCGTCATATCATAAAACCATATCTCATCTGTGCCACCGTGATTGGTTTTGGTGAAGATTAAGATTCCTGTTGAAACTCCTGCATAGGGTTTAAATACACCACTTGGCATGGATATAATTGCTTCTAGCCTGTGATTTTCTATGATTTCTTTTCTAATCGATTTATGTGCTGTGGATGAGCCGAAAAGAACTCCATCAGGAATAATACAAGCACAACGTCCCCCTATCTTTAACATACGAAGCATAAGGGCTAAAAATAAAAGCTCTGTTTTTTTAGTTTTACACACTTTTAAAATATCAGCAGAAACTGTATCAGAATCTAGGCTCCCCTTAAAAGGGGGGTTGGCTAAAATTAAGGAATATTTGTCTTTATCTTGGTTTTGATCGGAAAGGCTATCTCTGTATTCAATAAATGGATTGTCTACACCGTGGGTCATCATATTCATCGCTCCAATACGAAGCATAGTCCTATCCATATCGTAACCGTGGAACATATTATTCATATAGTGGTCGTTATTTTTTGTATTCAATAATACTTCGTTTTTATAGTTTTCTTTTAGATATTCACCACTTGCTACTAAGAAGCCACTTGTACCACAAGCTGGGTCACAAATAATATCGTCTGGTCGGGGCTCTAGTAAGGAAACCATCATTTTAATAATATGGCGAGGTGTCCGAAATTGACCATTTAAACCAGATTGCGCTATTTTAGAAAGTAAGTATTCATACACGTCTCCCCTTACATCGCTATTTTGAAGCTTTTCTATTTGTTGATAAATTTCGTCCAAGGAATCTACTACCTTTGATAGGAGTAAGGGTGTGGGTAGTTTGAAAATAGCATCTTCCATATATTTAGAATAGGTGCTGTCTTTATTACCATGTAAATTTTTGATGAAAGGAAATACAAATTCTTGTATTATAGAATACATTTTTCCCGCAGGAAAGTCGTGGAAAGTAGACCATTTTAATTGAGCTCCTTCAATCTTATTTTCCCCAATCTTAATCTCACCCGCAAATATACTCTTGAATGGAAGTTCTAAGATAATGCTTTCTTTTGCACGAAGATTATCCATATGATCAAGGTCATGAATGAACATTAGATAGGTAATTTGCTCGATGACATCAAGAGGATTTACAAGCCCACCCGATGCAAATATATCCCAAAGGCTATCAATTTTATTTTTAAGTTCCCCTGTAATCATTATTCTTTCTCCCTATTCCATGTATAAGTCGTATAGCGACCATCACCTATTTTTATAATATCGTTTTTTTTTATTAAAGAGTTTAAAGTTCTTTGTATTGTTACCACACTAATGTCAGGGCATGCTTTTATAAGTTCTTTTTTGCTCACTTTTCCAAGAGTGTCTTGTATTGTTTTTACAACTCTTTCTGGTTTGGATAAGTTAAGGGTAAGAACTCGAGTTTCAAATTCTCTATAGGCTGCTATAAGTACCCCTAATATGTATTTTACAAATGGTTCGTAGTCATTTTTTTCCTCGTGCCAGTCGATAGAGCTGTTTTTAAGGGTTGCATAGTAAGTTTCTTTGGATTGCTCGATAAGTTTTTCAATACTGATATATTTACCTACGGTATAACCAGCACGATAGAGCAATAATAAGGTAATCAAACGGCTCATTCTTCCATTTCCATCTTTGAAAGGGTGAATACAGAGAAAATCTAAAACAAACATGGGTATTAGTAACAAGGAATCAATCTTGCCTTGATTGATCATATCGTTGTAATCTTTACAAAGTGCTTCCATAGCTGGAGATGTTTCCCAAGCTTCTACTGGCTGAAAACGTATAGATACGTTACCACTACTGTCTTCTTCTTCAATGGTATTATTTCCATTTTTATATTTCCCCGCAAAATCAAAAGCACTAAATTTATATAAGTCACGGTGAAGCTGTAAGATTAGTGGAGGCTTAGGGGGGATATATTCATAGTTTTTATGAATAGTAGTCAAAACGTCCCTATATCCTGCAATTTCGTGTTCCTCTCTTGTGTTTGGAGTCGTTTTATCTTTTACTAGCAATCTAAGTCGCTCGTCAGAAGTGTAAACACCTTCAATTCTGTTGGAAGATTCTGTACTTTGGATGTGGGCTACTTCAATTAGATGAGTTAAAGTATCTTCTTTTAATGCCATAATTGAATCTTGCTTACCTTTATATTCGTGTATTTGGGTGAGTAATGAAACTATATCTAAAGTTAGTAGGGCTGGGTATTTATTTAAGTAATCATAATTACGCATGTAGGCTCCTCGCTTTTGATTGAATTATATCATTTTTCACTATGGGGTACATTTTAATTATACTATTATTTATATATAAATATCAAGGTTTAAGGTAGTCTTTTTATTAACTAATGATCAAGTTGGATTTTAAAGAGTGAGGAATAATACTAAATATACATCATATTTCCTAAACATAATCTGTTTTTTGTCAAGGGGAATGATATTTAAAAAGACTCCCTATGATTAGAGAGTCTTTTTTTATTTGTTATAATTTTAATAAGAGATGACTATACTAAAGATAATCATTCGAGGAACGACTGTCCCTATTCCCATTCAATAGTCGCTGGAGGCTTCGAAGATATATCATAAACAACACGAGCCACTTCTGGAACTTCATTCGTAATACGAGAAGAAATCTCTCTAAGATCTTTCATCTCAAAATCATAAATATCAGCACTCACCCCATCAACAGAACAAACAGCTCTCAAGGCTATAGTATAGCCATATTTACGGACATCTCCAGCCACTCCTACCGATTTTATAGGAACAAAAACGGCGAAAGCTTGCCAAATTTTAGGGTAAAGCTCACGTTTGCGGAGCTCTTCTATATAGATAGCGTCGGCTTCTTGGAGGATACGGCATTTTTCTGGATCTACATCACCGAGTACACGCACTCCTAATCCTGGCCCTGGGAAAGGGTGTCTGAAGATTAAAGTTTCGGGGATACCTAGATATAGCCCTAGAGAACGGGCATTATCTTTATAGAGGTCTTTAAGGGGCTCTACTAATTTACCAGATTCTCTTTTAGCGATGATTAGGGGGGAATTAACATTGTGGTGGCTTTTAATGATGTGGGCTTTAGTGCCTACACCTTTACCTGACTCGATAAGGTCTGTGTAAAGAGTACCTTGAGCAAGGAAAAAATCGGTGGGAAGGTCAAGCTTTTGGACTTCGTCCATGGTGACGGAAACAAATAAATCGCCTATGATTTTACGTTTGGTTTCGGGGTCGCTTATTCCTTTTAGAGAGGAAAAAAATCGCTCTTTAGCGTTGATAATGTGGATGTGTTGGGCGTTTAATTGGGATAATATATGACGGATTTCTTCTGTTTCGTTTTTACGCATAAGTCCTGTATCAATATACATTAAATGGACTTTATTGGGGTCAAGGCTCTTGAGAAGAACGGCTGCTGCTACACTAGAATCTACGCCACCAGATACAAGGATAAGCACAGGGTCGTCGCCTATTTGGGCTTTGACCTCGTCGGAGATGGTGTGGAAGGTATGGGCTATGGTGTTAGCGGTGGGGGTTAAGCCTGCGATGTGTTGAGCGAAATTGTTGAGAATTTCTGTACCTTGTTGGGAATGCACAAGCTCGGGGTGAAATTGTAAGCCCCAAAAATGGTATTGAGGGCAATGGGCTGCCGCTGGGTGGGTGTTGGATTCAGCGAGAAGGGTAAATGACTCAGGGAGATTTGTGATACTATCTCCATGAGACATCCATGTGATAAATTCTTTATTGATATTTTGGAATAAGGGGTCTTCTTTTAGGATAGAAACAGGGCATTCTCCATATTCACGAATAGGAGCGCCTTCTACTTTGCCTCCTAGATGGTGGACGGTGCATTGGAAACCATAACAGAGTCCTAGTTTAGGGAGGGGTAATTCTAGGATGGCTATATCGTAGTTAGGGGCATTGTTTTCGTATACGGAAGAAGGGGAACCTGAAAAAATAATAGCTTTTGGGTTTTTGTCTTTAATCTCAGAAACACTAATATGAGAAGGAACAATGCTAGCTGTATATCCTAAGTCTTGCAATCGTCGTTGAATAAGGTGGGTAGATTGACTTCCGAAATCTAAAATGAGAATTTGACTCATGAATAACTCCTGTTATCTTTTATAGTTGGGGGCAGCTTTAATACTAAATAAATCGTGGGCGTGAGATTCACTAAGCCCAGCAGGGGTTATTTCTATGAATTTTTTATAAGCGTTCATTTCAGTAACAGTTTTTTGACCACAATACCACATGCCTTTTTTGAGTCCTGTGACAATTTGGTGGAGGACATCGCTTAAAGGACCAGCACAAGGTACTAAGCCTTCTACTCCTTCAGGGACGATGGGTTTATTTTTTTCACTTTGGTAACGGGCTGATCCCCCTTGGGCGACTGCATCCATAGAACCCATACCTCTATATTTTTTGAAAATACGTCCGTCTAATTCTACATTTTCACCAGCAGATTCTTCGGTGATAGCAAGCATATTGCCGAGCATTACGGCATTGGCACCTGCTCCAAAAGCTTTAGCGACATCTCCAGAATAACGGAGTCCACCATCGGCGATACAAGGAATATTATGTTTTTTACATTCTTCGGAACATTTTAAAATAGCAGATAATTGAGGGATACCGATACCACAGATAATACGAGTGGTACAGATAGAACCAGCTCCTACTCCTACTTTTACGGCATCAGAACCAGCTTCGATGAGGCGACGTGTGCCTTCAGGAGTGGCAGAATTTCCTCCCATAACAGGGATGGAGAATTGTTTTTTACAATCACTAATAGCCTCTAAGGTAAAGGTACTATCGCCGTGGGCTACGTCAAATACGACGAAATCTACACCAGCTTCGACGAGGAGGGGCATTCTGATGAGGTAATCTTGAGGGGCAATAGCAGCACCTACTACAAGTTTTTTATTACTATCTAGGGTGGCTAGGGGAAATTCTTCGAGGTTAGCAGAGTGAGCTTTTACTTGTTTTACTTGCATAGCTTGTGATTCGGGGGAGAGATTTCTATGGATAACTCCAGCCCCTCCTAATTGAGCGAGTCCTAGAGCCATTTTGAATTCTGTGACGGTATCCATAGCGGCAGAAATAACGGGGGTCTTTAAAAAAATCTCACCAATAAGATGTGCCTCTAAAGACATCTCTTCTAGTGAGAAGGTCGCTAAATTGGGGACTAATAAAACGTCATCATAACTATAATATTTTTCAAACATAAATCGAATCCTTATAATATTAGATTCGCTAAATTATACTATAATTATTGTTTTTTGTCAATAGAAACCACTGGGTATGACTTCCCTTTTTAAAGATAAAATGTTTTCTATTTTTTCTACATGCTCTGAGAGATTTTTTTCTTGAATTTTCTTGGGTGTTTCTTTATTGATTCCATGAGTACAGACAATACCTTTATAGTTCATTTGGAATAAATAAGCTATTTGTTGGAAAGAGATTAGGTATTCTTTTATAGAATGATGATTGCGGTTATATTGAGAATAAGAATCGCTAGAAGATCCTGTGGTGACAGAAATAACAATATCCTTGCCCTTGAAGGGGTTGGCATTTTGGAGGAGATCTAAGGAAAATACCTCTTCCAGCCATCTGTGCATAGAAGAAGGGGGAGCATACCAAAAAATGGGGAATTGTAAAACAATAGTATCCACTTCTTTGATAAGCTGGTGTTCTATATATTGGTTAATAGGGCTATCTTGGTATTCCAAATCAATATGTCTAAGATTTACCGTAGGGTGATTTAATAATTGTTGGGTAATAAATTTATTGGCGAAGGACTCTTGGTATTTAGGATGTGCTAGCCATATACCTACTTTTTTCATCATAATTCTCCTAGTACACCTCTTAGTATTTTAAGAGATGTACTAGGAAAGATATTAAGAAAAAATTTAAAAGACAAGTATTTTAGTAAAATACTAAGGGGTTTTAGCGAAGTTAAAGCTTTTAGTGATAGACCCAATAAAGAGAATATTATGCTTATGATTTTCTGAGGGCATATCGAGATTGTGCCCTTGGTAACGGATAACCCCACCTAAAGTGACTCCATTGGAGCTTTTAAAGGAAATACCTGTATTCCAACGTAATTGCAAATATTTTTTGAAGTCTTGGGCCGTATCCCCTGAAAAACGTGGGTTAAGCTGGGTGAATATAGACCATTGAGGATTAAAAGCATGCATAAAAGTGATATAAACCCCAAAGTAATATACCTTGTTAGTAAATTTAGGTCTGGCTACAGGGTCAAAAGGAATTACAGGTTTTGATGTGCTGGGCTGAGCCGATAGCATCCCTCCTAGAACCATAAGTTCAAGCTCCGTTCCTATACGGATAACGGTCCTTTTGGGTAATTTGAAGAGGTGGTATAACTCTAAATCGAGACGTCCTAAATTATTGAAAGCGAAATTGAAATGGTTTCCAATTTGGAAACCACCTTCTATGAGGTATTCGTCTAAGTTCCACATGTGGACAGAAGTGGGGTGGGTGGGTCTATCTAGCTCATAATTAAAACTAAGGTCTGTTTTTAATTCTAATAAAAGATACCAAGAAATAAAAGGGGCTCCCACAAAATTTTCACTGTACCTGATACCGTATTTTGCGAAGTTGATCGCAAGTAGGGGTAAAGCATTGGGATTGACATTCCCTGTATTAGCCATGATAAAGATGTCTAACTGCTGTTTGGTGGGTTTGGGCTTACTCTCTTGAGTATAGCTATATGATACTAATGATAGCATTAGTAGGGAAAGTAGTAGTGTTGATTTCATTTTTGAAAACTCCTAAAAAATTATCTATTATTCTAACATAGTTTGAAAATAAAGCAAAATAGGATTTTTGAAAAAATGAGATATTAAATAAAAATCCCCTATTCTATTACGAATAGGGGATTTAATCATTTTAGAAAAGACTATTTATTTTTTGCCATGTTATTAGAAATCATAACAAAAGGAATAAATATTACTACAGAAATAGCAATTAGTATTACAGATAATACAGCTGCTCTCCAGTCATTACCAGTAGCAAGATATGCTGATAATATAGGAGGAGTGGTCCAAGGAACAAGAACGATAGTTTTGCTGATTAAACCAGCTGCTGTTGCAAAATAAGCAATAAGAGTAGTTACAACGGGTACGATAATGATAGGTACAATGTAGACAGGGTTAAGAACGATAGGAAGACCAAACATAATAGGTTCGTTGATATTAAAAAGACCAGGTGTTAAACCTAATTTACCAATAAGTCTTTCATCTTCACGTTTGGAAGCAATAACAAGTGCAATGATTAAAGCAAAAGTACCACCAGATCCTCCAACGTTAGCAAAAGCATCTAAGAAAGGTTTAGTTACGATACGCATAGGTTCTAAACCAGCAGCAATAGCATCTATGTTTTCTTGGATGGCCACAAGTAGGGTAGGCTCTAAAATAGGTCCTAATACAAAAGCTCCATGTAATCCAAATCCCCATAAGATATTTTGGGTGATAAGGATGACAATAACACCTAGTGGTGTTTGTGCAGCGTTTACAAGGGGTCTTTGTAGTACATTAATGATGATAGTGGAAAGGTCTGTTTTCCAGACATAGTTTAGGATATAAGCAAATACAGCGAAGATAGTAAAAGTGAACAAAATAGGAACTAAAGCTGAAAAAGATTTAGCTACAGCAGGTGGTACACTATCAGGTAGGGTAATGAGAAGACTTTTTTGCTGAGAGAAGAATCTGAAAACTTCTGTACTAAGAAGAGCTACAAGAATAGCTACAAATAATCCAGAAGCAGAAGTGTTAGCGAAAGTAAGGATACCCCACATTTCGTTTTGTACTCCAGGGATAAGAGCGACGAGACAACCTAAAGCGGTAGCTCCGTATAAAAGCCCTTCTTCTTTATAAGATTCTGCGAGATAAAAAGCGGTCATAAATGCAGAGAGTAAGGACATAATCCCTAATGTTCCTCTGAATACACGATCCCCTATATCCTTTAGAGATCCGACAAACTCGTTACCAGCGAAGAAAGGTAGGTTAAAAATCACATTATTTATAAGCACATAAAAAGATGCGATCAGAATAAGGGGCATGAGCTTATAAAATGAATTTCTAACAGCCACGATGTGGCGTTGTGTGGAGAAAGCGTTGGCTACTCCTAAGAATTTTTGTTCAATAGACATAAAATTCCTCCTAAAAAATACTATGTGTTCTATAAAATATTTTATTTTAATGTTTTATACAATGGCTCTATTAACTCAAATAAGTTAATAAAAATATTAATTAATACGCAAGTCTATTATAAAACAAATATGTATATTTGTCTAGGGGTTTATCGTCTTTTAAAAGAGGTTTCTTGAATAATCCCTTAATTTATATTTCAAATAAGATACTATATGAGACTTTTTTGATGTATTTAAGGTGGCTTGGTATAAAAATAAATGTTTTCTCAAACTGTTGACTTATTTTTATCGATATTGTATAATATCTAATCGATTATATTTGTATGTAGAATATAGTAGCAATAAATTGTATTGAAATACCACATCATACGAAAAACTAAAAGGAGGATTTGTATGCTTAAGAAAAATGAAATGTTAGTGCTAGGCTTTGCCCTATTCGCAATGTTTTTTGGAGCTGGAAATTTGATTTTTCCACCATCACTAGGAGTTAGCACAGGTATTAACTGGCTACCAGCAGGTATTGGATTTCTTATTACAGGAGCAGGTTTACCTCTTTTAGGAGTTTTATCTTTCACTAAATTAGCAAATCTAGATCATTATGCTGATAAAGTTTCACCATGGTTTAATAAAGTGTATTGTACTGCTTTGATTCTCGCTATTGGACCCCTTTTTGCAATACCACGTACAGGGTCTACTACTTTTGAATTAGGTGTTTTACCTCTCGTCGGAGGAGATGGGTCTACTTTAGTAGTTTCTATTGTTTCATCCCTTATATTTTTTGGACTTACGTACATCCTTACTATTAAAGAAAATTCTATTACAGACGTTATAGGAAAATTCCTTACCCCTGTTATCCTTGTTATTGTAGCTTTAATCTTTATCAGAGGTATGGGTATGGATCTCGGTACTCCTGTGGAAACAAATCTTACAGAAGGACTCTTTGGTTATGGTTTTGTCAATGGCTACCAAACAATGGACGCTTTGGCTTCTATTTTATTTGGGGTGGTTATTGTTAAAAGTCTTAGACTTAAAGGTATTACAGAAGTTAAATTACAACAACAATACCTTGTAGGTGCTAGTGTTATTGCCTCTATAGGTTTAGGTTTTATCTACTTCTTCCTTATCTTCTTAGGCTCTAAGTTTAGTGGTAGTCCTTCAGGTTCTATTACCAATGCTGCTCTTACTCTTTCTCAACAAACATTAGGGACTTTAGGAAGCGCAATATTTGGAATTTGTGTGGGTGCTGCTTGTCTTACTACTTCTGTAGGGCTTACAGCTCTTGTATCAGAATGGTTTTCTAAGCTTACATCTCTTAGTTATAGAACAGTTGCCGTTATTACTTGTGTATTTTCTGCTGTAATAGCTGTAGGTGGGGTGAATATGATTGTTACTCTCGCTGTGCCTGCTCTTCTTTTCCTCTATCCTATTACTATAGTATTAATACTTCTTAATATCTTTGGTGTACAAAAAGCTGTTTATTTTCAGTTTGGTACCTATACGACTATTGCAATGGCCGCTATCGAAGTATTCGGTAGTACCTTCAATATTGCTTATTTCCAATTAATCGTGAAATCTGTTCCTTTGGGAACAGCAGGCTTTCCATGGGTATTACCATTCTTACTTAGTTTAGTAATCGCTTTTATTATCGATAAAACGACTTCTAAAAAAGAAACTGCTTAATATATCTTTTTCAAAACGCCCAATCTTATAGGATTGGGCGTTTTTCATTAGGTGTTTATAAATTCTATCTTGGTGAAAAAGGTATGGGTTTTTTTATTCTTGTTGTTTTCTTGGAGATCCTGACATATTAGGACTTATTGATGGTATTTTATTATTAACAATGAATAATACTGTTTTTAACAATCAATCTAAGAAAATCGATTGACAGAATATAGATAATCACTTATAATTGGGTATCCTATAAACAGCCAGCCCCGTGCTGGTTTTATTTTGGGTAGGGCTAAATATAAAGGAGTTTTTTATGTACGATATAATTTTTGTGGGAGCGGGACAATCTGCCATAATGGGAGCCTATGAAGCTCTCCGTATTAATCCCAATCTCAAGATTCTCCTTATTGATAAAGGGCTTATGTGGGAAGATAGACTAGATGCTGTGAAATCTATGGATAAAAATACCTTGTCTCCTATTGTTTATGGAGTAGGCGGTGCTGGTGCTTTCTCTGACTGTAAATTTAATTTGGATTATAGAGTAGGCGGAGACGTTTATACCGTAACGGGAAAATCTATCGTAGATGAGCTTATTCAATATACTGTAGATATTTATAGAAATCTGGGCTGTTCCGTAGAACCTGTAGGCGGTGAAATGAATGCAGAAGTGGCTCAGATTAAAAAAGCTTGTATAGAAAATAATGTTCAATTAGTAGACACTTTAACGATGCACTTAGGAACAGACGGTGCGCGCGACCTTTATACCCTCCTCATTAAAGCACTTGTTGATCAAAAAGTGGAATTTGTTACTTCTGTTGAATGGGATGACCTTATCATAGAAAAAGGAAAACTTTCAGGGGTAACTTATACCCAAAATGGCGAGCTTAAAAAAGCCTTAGCTGATAAAATTATGGTAGCAGTCGGTCGTAGTGGCGCTAGTAAAATGCAAGAAATAGCTAAAAAATATCATATTGATTTTGAACAAGGTGGAGTAGATGTAGGGGTTAGGGTAGAAATTCCAGATATTGTAATGAGATCCATTAACGAACATTTTTACGAAGCCAAAATGATTTATTATGCTAATGAAAGAAAAGATAAAATGCGTACGTTTTGTAGTAATCCTAGTGGATTTGTAGCAATAGAAACTCATGAAGATGGGGTGGTTTTAGCCAATGGACATGCTTATAAAAACAAAAAGTCTACCAATACCAATTTGGCTTTATTATGCACTCAAAGCTTTACAGAGCCTTTTAATGAACCTTTTGAATATGCTAAATCTATTGCTCGAATGAGTGCTATGTTGACGGGGGGGAAGATTCTTTGTCAATCTTATGGAGATTTAAAAGCTCATAGACGTTCTACTGAGGAGCGTTTGGCACGATTGAATATTACTCCTACTATAAATGACTATGTTGCTGGAGATATTTCTTTAGCTTGTCCGAAACGCATTTTAGATAATATTATTGAATTTATTGAAGTGCATGGTAGAATTACACCAGGATTTGCTTCTTCGGATTTACTGCTCTATTTCCCTGAAATTAAATTACGCAGTGTTCGTTTGAAAATTGATAAAAATATGGGGACGAGTTTGAAAGGGCTTTATGTGGCTGGAGATAGTTCTGGCTATGGAAGTGGGCTCAATCAAGCTGCTGTTATGGGTATATTAGCCGTGAGAGATATTTTGAAGACGAATGATTGATTTCTTGACTCAAATAAAAAACAGGTAGATTATATCAAATAAACAATAGGGAGAAAGATTGACACCTGTGTTATAATTAGATATAATCAGGTTTATATATAATTAATAAAGTTGGAGATTGGGATGTTTAATTTATTTAATAATGCAAGTAAAAAATATGGAGCCACAGACTTAGAGTTTTTAGAAAAAGTGAAAAAAAAACAAATACATGATGGAAATATATTTGTAGGTACCTTTTCCCATAAGGGCGATAAAATAGCTGGTGGCAGTACAGGTGATGTTGTTTTTGTTAAAGCAGAGTCTAGTGCTAAAGGGATCTACTCCTATGAGGTAGATTCAGAGCAAAATTATATAGGTATTGAGTACAGGGGTGCTTCATCTAAAATGTATATCAATAAAGAACGTCATAATATATTTACAGATACCTTACCAAAAGATATCTTGAAAGTTTCTATCAAATAAAATAAATAAAAAAAACCTCTCTTATTGGAGAGGCTTTTTTTTGTTTAAAATGTATATTAATATTTCTATATATCTTAGAGAATAGAGTCACTCTCTAGGACTTCATCCTGTTCATTCGCTATGAGAACCCAGTATTCGCTGATGCTCTACTGGATAGGAACACCCAGCTCTGCAGGATAGGAACACCCTTTGGGTAAGAAAATAGTGTCACTAACGTTTGTAGCTCGCACCCTTTAGGGCTATTTTCTAAGCGACCAGTAAAAATACCACAGATAAAATCCCTATGATCCAAAGAATAGGGGGGATTTTTTTAAAATCTTTATCAATAACATGCATCATGATATAAGATATAAAGCCAAAACTAAGTCCAATAACAATATTATAGGATAAAGGCATCATCACAATCGTTAAAAAGCTAGGAACAGCGATTTTCATATCAGAAAAATCCATGTGGACAATATTTCTAAACATATAAACACCTACCATAACAAGGGCTGGAGCTGCAATAAAGAGAGGGACAATAGTTACAATAGGGGTGAAAAATAATGCTAGGATAAATAATACCCCTGTGGCTACAGATGCTAGTCCTGTTCTGGCTCCTGCTGCGATACCCACAGTGGATTCACTAAAGGTAGAAATAGTACTAGTTCCCATCATCGCACCAGAAATAGTAGCAATAGAATCTGCATAGAGCATTTTGTCAATATCTTTGATACGTCCTTCCGAATCTTCTAAACCAATTTCTTTTCCACAAGCAATAATAAAAGCAAGAGAATTGAAAAGATCAATGAATAAAAAGGAGAAAATAGCCCCAGCTAAAGACCATTGTAAGGCACCCATAATATCTAGTTTCATAGCAATAGGCGCAATACTTGGGGGCATTGCAATCAAAGAAGTGGGTAATGAAATCATACCCAGAATAATTCCAATAATCGTGGTAATGATAATACTAAAGAGTATACCCCCACTTACTTTTTTAGCATCAAATAAAATCATTAAAAACAATCCAAATAAAGAAAGGGCAACCTCTGAGGTAAAATCGCCTAAAGCTACAAGAGTAGCAGGGCTAGCGACGATTATTTTCATACTACGTAATCCAATAAAGGTAATAAATAATCCTATTCCTACGGAGGCTGCTAGACTTATAGGCCTAGGGATAGCATTGGCTATTTGTTTTCTGATTCCTGTGAAGGTAAGAATAATATAAAACAATCCAGATAAGAAAACGACTCCAAGGGCGATCTCCCAAGGCACCCCTTGCCCTTTTACAATAGAGTAGGCGAAGAAAGAATTTAAGCCAACAGCAGGAGCAAGGGCTATAGGCATATTGGCGAGGAAAGCCGATAAAAGCGTCCCTAAAGCAGCAGCAAGACAAGTCACCGTGATTAGCGCCTCTTTATCCATACCTGTAGTGGACAAAATAGCTGGGTTTACAAAGATAATATAAGACATCGTGACAAAGGTAGCAATACCTGCTGATATTTCTCTTTTAACAGTCGTATTTCGTTCTGAAATCTTAAAAAAGCTTTCGATAAAAGACATTAAAAACTCCTAGTTTATATTTTGTGATGATGAATATTAAATAATTATAGAAATTCTATTTTGTTAGGGGGGAGTACGCTTTTGAGACGTACGAGGCTCTCTAAATGGAGCCCTTCTTTAAGAAGGATATCTCTTCCTTTTTGGAAGCTTTTTTCAATGACAATCCCGACACCTACACAGTTAGCTTCGCCTTGAGTGATTAAATCTCTCATACCGAGAATAGCATTGCCCATAGCCAAAAAATCATCGATAATGAGAATATTTTCTCCTTTATTGATATATTGTTTAGATACAAAGATATCATAATCTTTGTTTTTGGTGAAAGAGTGGACTCTCGTGTAATAGCCATCTGCCATCGTTGAGGGGATAGATTTTTTGGCGAATAGGAGGGGGACATCTAATTCTAAAGCCACGCCCAAAGCAGGGGCAATCCCAGACGCTTCTATGGTGAGGACTTTATCTATGGGGGTATCTTTGAAACGATTGGCCAATTCTTTACCCAATTCCATTACCAATTTAGGGTCGATAATATGGTTTAAAAAATTATCTACCTTGAGGATACCTTCTTTAGGGACGGTACCAAATTGTAGTATTCTTTCTTGTAACAATAGCATAAAAACTCCATGAAATAGTAATACGATATCTATATAAAATATAACGATATAAAGGGATTTCTATAAGATATAGTTTTATATAATTGTAGTAATATATCGCTTATTACAAGCTTATAAGATTGTATTTTGTATATATTGTAAGAGATGAGAACGATTTTTGTCAATAGTTTTTGAAACTATTTTTATAGGGGAAAAGTCTTGACATAAGTATTTTTATTTGATAAAATCAGAGATGCTTTTATATATTTCTGTAATAAGGACAGAAGTTTCTACGATTCGCCGTAAATGAATTACTATAATAGTTTAAGTCTAATTTCCCCCTCGCTTTTCAGATTGATTTCTATCATATTCTTATGCTATTTTTGATTCTTGTGTTTTGTTTAAAGTATCCTTAAATTACCAAATTTTCATATTGCAGAGGAGTATTTAATGCAAAAAATTGATCAGTTTTTCAAGATATCTGAACGAGGGAGCTCTATCAGACAGGAAACGATAGGGGGGATTACAACCTTTCTAACGATGTCTTATATTATCTTCGTGAATCCTAGTATCCTATCTATGACGGGTATGGATAAAGGTGCGCTCATTACGGTGACTTGTTTAGCGGCTGCTATAGGTACTTTTTTGATGGCATTTTTGGCGAACGTTCCTATGGCTTTAGCTCCAGGAATGGGACTCAATGCTTTCTTTACTTATAGTCTCGTTTTAGAGCAAGGTGTTACTTGGCAAGTGGGGCTGGGGGTGGTCTTTATTTCAGGGCTATTCTTTATGATTTTATCCATATCAGGGGTAAGACGTAAAATCGCTACAGCAATACCAGCTGAGCTGACCTTCGCAGCAGCTGCAGGGATAGGATTGTTCATTGCTTTTATAGGGTTGCAAAATATGAAAATTATTGTGGCAAATCCTGCGACATTGATTTCTTTAGGGGCTTTCACCAAACCTATGATCCTTTCTATAGTGGGGCTTCTTATTATGATAGCCTTAGAAGTTAAGAAAGTAAAGGGGGGGATTCTCCTAGGGATCGTGCTTACGTCTATCATAGGGTATTTTGTAGGGGAAGTACAACTGCCTACGAGTATCATGTCTATGCCTCCTAGTATAGCGCCTATTGCTTTTCAGTTAGATATTATGGGAGCGCTTAAGCTTTCCCTCGCTAGTGCTATTTTTTCCTTTATGTTTATTGATATGTTTGACTCTTTAGCCCTGCTATTAGCATGTGCCAAACAAGTGGGCTTAGAAGAAAAAGATGGAGATGTTCCAGAAATAGGTAGAATGTTATACGCCGATGTGGGAGCTACCCTTGTAGGGGCTACCTTGGGAACAAGTACCGTTACTTCTTTCGGGGAATCTGCTGCTGGTATGGCGGCAGGAGCTAAGACAGGTTTCGCTTCTGTGGTTACAGGATTGTTATTTGTTTTTGCTCTGCTTTTTACTCCTTTAGTGGCGGTAGTGCCTATCTTCGCAGCATCTCCTGCTCTCGTTATCGTAGGGGTGTTTATGTTTAGATCTATGGTACAAATTGACTTTTCTGATATGAAGATTGCTGTGGCAGCTTTTGTGATGATGATTTTTATGCCATTGACCTACAGTATCAGTGAGGGCCTAGCTTTCGGCTTCTTGACTTATATTTTTACCCACGTGGTAGCAGGGGAATTTCATAAGATTTCTCTCGTTATGTGGGCTATAGGTATCTTATCTGTCTTAAACTTTGCCCTATAAGAAGTTATAAAGAATTATAAAAACTAAAAACAGGCTAATTACATTTAGCCTGTTTTTTTTTGATTTTTTGATTTTTAAATTATTTAAAAGTTCTCAAAAGCATTCAAAATTATTCAAAAACACTCGTATTTTTGAGCTTTACAATCAATTTAAACTTTAAAAAGGTCATTTTATTGACTGTTTTAGCTCATTTGAAATGATTGTTTTGACTCTTTCCCCCTTTTTTTTATAAATAGAGGGATTTTTCCCACATCAGAGATGGGATGCTTCACTAGGATTTTCTTATTTTAAAGATTTTTTGAATCTTTTTTTACTTGACAAAGATAAGAAAGATATTATACTAAAAGTATTGATTAGTGAAAGAGGGAGTATTATATGGGAAATATTCGAAAAATACATACGTGTGGGTGTAAGTGGGGTAATGGTAATATTAGTTATGCCGAACTTTTTTTAGAAAAAGGACTCGCTATTTTAGGAGAAGGTGCCCATGGTATAGATTCTTTTAGAGAAATAACTACAGATTGTTTAATAGCATTGAAAGATGGGCATAGTATTCTTGCACTAGGAATTGTGAATTCGGAAGTTAAAAGGGGAACATGGCGTGATTTACTTAATGAAAAAGACATTGATAGGTTTAATGTAGGGGCAGATGGTAATATTAATTATTATGAGATAAAACATTGGATTCCTATTAAAGATGTTACATACGAAACACAATCTGGAGCTAATTGGATACAAGATAACAAGGTGCACAATGAGCTCATGGGATTTTATCAAAACTATAGAAAGGAACAAGTAATGCAAGACAAAATAACTATCCTAAAACAAAAAAAACAAATCATCTTACAAGGGGCTCCTGGTACTGGTAAGACTTATGCAACTGCTGAAATAGCTGTGCAAATAATCAATGACAGTGTGGCATCTGGTCGTAAAATGTTAATGAAAGAATACCAAAAACTAGTGGATGGAAAAAGGATCTTTTTTACTACTTTTCATCAGTCTATGGATTATGAAGAATTTGTCGAGGGCTATAAGCCTATAGAGGGTGGGGGGTTTGAGCTAAAAAATGGTATTTTTAAAAAAGCTTGTGCAAAAGCTGATGAATTATATCAAAAATCCTTATTACAAGGAGAATCGGATGAAATCACTATAGATGATGCAATAGAAATATTCTATGAATATTTACGAGAACTTCCTCTTCGAGAAGAAGATACAGGTCAAATGGATTTAGAAACAAAAGAGGGGTATAAGTTTCATATCCATTTAAATACAGATGATAGACTGAAAATCAGAGCTTCAAGTAGCGAGCTGTGGCATTCTTGTAAATTGATAACATATTATAACGAATTAAAAAGAGGGGGCGTTTCAGCTTATGCTTATCCTATTTTAAAATATTTAGAAAAAAATTATAAGTTAGTTGATAAAGAAAAACTTGACGAACTAGCACAAAACAAAAAAAACGTCCAAAGTAACAATGTCGTCTTGATTATTGATGAGATTAATAGAGGGAATATTTCTAAGATTTTTGGGGAGCTTATTACTCTATTAGAAGCAGATAAAAGAATAGGTGAAATAAATGCAATTAAGGCAGATTTGCCTTATTCCGAAGAATCCGAAGAATCCTTTGGCGTGCCTCCTAATCTTTATATTATCGCTACCATGAATACCGCTGATAGGACGATAGGGTATATTGATTATGCATTGAGACGACGTTTCGCTTTTATTACGATGAAAGCAGATAAAAGCAAGGTGTCCTCCATAGCACAGGGTTTATTTGATAAGGTGGAACAAATTATAACAGGGAAGGGAAATTTATCTCCTGAGTTTGAGACGGAAGACCTTATGATAGGGCATAGTTATTTTATGGTAGAGAATCGTGAAGAATTACAAATAAAGCTAGACTACGAAATTAAGCCATTACTCTTAGAATATCTCAAAGATGGTATTTTGATCGAAAAAGGAGACAATACTCTTAAAAATGAAATTAAGAATTTGAGTATTTAAATGGTGGTGAATGAAGAAAATATCTATAAAGAACACGCTTGTCTAGGGAAATTTGAAGATTGTGTTATAGATAACTCAAGAAAACCAAGGTATTTTTATCAGGAAGGGAGTTTTAGTTATTATATTGGGGCTATGTGGCTGGAGCAAATAATAGACGATAGTGATATTCAAAAAATCCCTGTAATCGTCAATCCGAAAATCGAAAATATTGACTTTATGCTCATGTTCCTTGCTTGTTTGAAAACTCCTGAAAGTGCCAAGAATTTCAATGATATTTATAAAATCTATTTTGATAAGTCCCCTATTATGTATAAAGACCAGAAAAACTTACCAGAATTAGAGCCTTTAATTATCGCTCATTTTATTTATTGTTTAGAACCCTTAATCCAAAAAGGATTAAAACATCACTTTATTTATAGAGAGGACAATATATCCACTATTAAAGGAAAATTACTTTTTAAGAAGCAAATCAAAAATAATATCCTAAATAAGAGTAAAGCCTATTGTCGATTTTCAGAATATGATAAAAACTGTATTGAAAATCGTATTCTCAAAAAAGCATTAACTATTTGTCAAAAGCGTTCTCAGTATTCAGAATTAAATGCTAAGATTGGGCATTGCCTTGCCGTTTTTCAAGGGGTTAGCGATCAAGTTGTTGATTGGGAATTAAATCATTTGAAGATTAATCCCCTCTACAAAGAATACAAACCAGCCATTGAGGTGGCGAAACAGATTATTAAATTACAGCGTCATTGTGAGGGTACTAAAAAAACGGCTCCTCCATTTTGGATTGATATGGCTTTATTATTTGAGCGATATGTTTACAGTACGATGCTCAAAGAAAAAGAATGGGGTGATATTATTTATCAACGGAGATACCGTAGTGGGGGTATTCCTGATTTTCTTCTCCCTAGTCATCATCTTATCGTTGATACAAAATACAAACCACAATATATCACAGAAGATGAGATTAAGGATATACGACAATTATCAGCTTATGCACGTCATGAAAAAATAAGGAATGATCTTGGTATTGAAGATGATAATGATGAACATGTGTCTTGTTTAATAATATATCCTGAAAAATCACATACATTAGAAGCAGATAAAAGTAAATGGTCTCCTGTGGCTCAGTATAAGTCTTTTTACAAAATAGGGGTGGAATTACCGACATTGCCCTCTGATTTATAGTAAAAAATTTCCTTTATCTAATTATCACTTTATGATAAACCCTTAAATCTTATCCTACCCTCGCGTAGCAACCCTGTGGGCAGCAATCTACTCTAGCCACTCCAACATCTGAAAATCTTCAAATCGTAGCATAAATGAAAATATCTGAAAAATCTCCATCGGGGGATTAATAAGGGGCAAGTAGCCCCTTATTTGGCGGGGGTCTCTAGGGGGTACGCCAGTGTACCCCCTAATAAAAAAAGGGATGCTCCAAAAATCTCTTATTTCAATAAAATCATCTAGAAAAAGGGGAGACACCGAGAAATCTCTTTTATATTATATATTTTTTGTTAAATAAGATAATAGCGTGGTTCAAATCTTCTTTA
>CAMQVI010000030.1 GCA_947038195.1 uncultured Brevinema sp. | reverse complement strand
ATTTTTATTGTTATTGACAGATTGTGTTTCTACCCGAGTCTTTAGCCTTGTATAATAACAGGTCAGCTTCTTGTATAATTTCTTCGTAAGAATTATGATAATCTTTAGATTTGGAAAGACCTGCACTAAAAGTAACTTCTAATCCCCCAATAGGGGTAGGGGCTTCAGATACTAGAGTTCTTACCCTGTCTAAAACCGTAAAAGCTCCTTCCATTTCTATGCCTGGAAAAATAATGCCGAACTCTTCTCCCCCTATCCTAGCTAAAACATCAGTATACCTGAAATTTTGTTGCATTATGTCAGATACTTCTTTTAACACTTTGTCTCCAATTAAATGCCCATAAGTATCATTAATTATTTTAAAATTATCTAAATCAATAATTCCTACACAAAAAGGAATTTGATATTGTTTGAAAATAGTAAAATAACGTTCCATATTATTAATAAAAGTGCGTCTATTAAAAAGAGAAGTAAGCGCATCAACGTAGGCGTAAGATTGGGTTTCTTTAATGTTTTTAAAATTGTTCACTAATAATTTTACTTGAACATAAAATTCTTGTTCTGTAAAATCAGAAGAAATAACACCTGATATTTTATCTTCTACTAGAAGATCTGCATCTATATCTTCAAAATCATCAACCAAGAGAAGAGTAACAAAATTCATCAATTCGTCTTTGGCTTGTACTAAATCTTGTGCTTTCATAAGCTCAAAAAACACCTCATCTAAAATAATAAGGTCATACTCTACTTTGAAAATCTTCTTCATAACATAGTTGTTAAAAGAGTTTTTAATAACATTATTTAACATAGTCATATTAGGAATGAACGTAAAAGTTGTATGCTTATCTCGGAGAGAATTTTTGATTTTTTGAGCTAAAGATTTTTTACTAGTTGCTACAAGAATATTCATGATTTATTCCTAGTTTTCTTTTTTTCTATCTTTTTTTCACATAGAGATGCGATAGGACATAAAGAACATTTAGGAGAAATAGGTCTGCAAATAACTTGCCCCAAAGCCACTAACGGCCTGTTAAACTCTTTCCACACATGTTGAGAAACGTGCTCTCTTATATAAAACTCCGTTTCTTCTGGATTTTTAGTTTCACATATTCCCAATCTATTAGAAATACGGTGGACATGAATATCCACACATATAGCATCTTGGTCAAATGCTACTGCCATTACTAAGTTCGCTGTTTTTCGGCCCACACCTGGTAGCTCTAAAAGAAGCTCTAAGTCTGCTGGCACCTTAGAATTATATTTTTTTATTAAAATCTCGGAAATCTTATGTATTTGTTTTGATTTGGTTTTATAGAAACCTACAGGGTATATTAATTTTTCTATATCTTCTAAAGGTAAACAGAGAATGTCTTGAGGCGTTTTTACCTTGTCAAACAATCTATCAGTGGCAGGTCCTGTGACTTCGTCTTTAGTCCGTAAACTTAATATAGTAGATATAAGTACTTTAAAAGGACCATCTCCCACTTTGCTCATAAAAAATACGACGGGGGCCTCTGCTAACTCAGGGGCAGTTTTTAAGATAGAAAACATCTCAAGGAGAGAATTCTCAGTCCATGGTTTCATTTTTTTTCCTTATATAATACGTTATTAATATTAAAACTACTATATAACCTATCGCCATTTCTTTAGGAGAACTAAAAAAAATCACTCCAACAGGGATCTCGCTAAAAAAGATGGCACATTGCTCCATAATTTTATAAAATATCAACAATCCTTCATCTAAGAGATAAAAAGAAATATGAAAATAACTTAAAATCAATGCCATAAAGCACATAATAAGAATAATGGGCATCATAGGGACAATTACTAAACTAGAAAAAATTGCCCAGATATTAATCATTTCAAAATGCCAAATAAGCACAGGCATTAAGACCGTTGTGACAGCTAAAGACACAGAAAGATAGGATGCAATTCTCTTTCCTACATGTATCTTTATATTATCATACCAGAATTTATAAAAGAATACAATACCAAAAACAGAAATATAGCTTAGCTGAAAAGAGAGAGAATTTATATTTTGAGGAGCTAGACAAAGATTGATAAAAAGAGCTAAAAAGAATATTTTATAAGATTCTAAGGGGAGCCTTAATAAAGAAAATAAAACCCATAAACTCTGAAATAAAAAAGCTCTCTGTAAAGAAATCCCAAAACCCCCTAAAAATAAGTACATCAAAGCTAGAGGCAAGCTAATAATATTACTAGTTCTAAGAGATAAGCCTAAAAAATTAGTCATGCTCATCACAAAAGCAACAAAAATAACAACATGTAACCCTGATAATGCAAATAAATGAGCTAAACCCGAGGCTCTGATGTATTCCATGAACCCTTCATCCATATAGTATTTATTACCTATAACTAAAGCATTGATTAAAGCTCCTGATTTAGGAAAAAATCGAAGGATGTTTTGAGAAAGCTCTATCCTAAAACGGGCAAAATATTCTAAAAAGGGGACGGGGGGAGTGATAATTTCAAGATTTTCAAGACTATTTACGTACATTGTGTTTCTTTGTTTATTTCCATAAACTCTTATTTTACTATAAGGGGCAAGATAAACAGGGAAATCAAAATAAATATTTTGGTGGTAAGAAGAAAGGACGTATCGTTCTTTCTTCCCTGGAATAAAATTAGGCAAGGATGTGATAACATAGACTTCGTTAGTGAAAAGAGAAGTATTAGAAAAATGAGGGGTAGGAAATAAAAGGCAATAGAATAAAACAAAATAAGCCATTAGCCTACTGTAACATCCTCTTGCTTAGGGGTGGCTACTTGATAGCTGGATTTAGATAAATCAGTATCCACTAAATCAGTACTGATACTGATACCATGTTTTGAAGCATTGTCGAGAATATCTGATAATTCATAGAATCCTGCTGGCCTTGAAAGATTTACCATAAAACGATAGCGGGCTGCTTGTTTGGCTACTAAACCTAAAGAGGTTTTCGTATAACTATAGTAAGATAGAGGCCTTATTTCCATGTGACTTAATAAGCTTTGCACCGCTTCTAAAAATTTCATGCCTGTCGTAATAGGGTCGTTTTCTTTAATATCTAAAATTCTTCCTAATTTTTGGAATTTATCAATATTCGTGACTAAAGAATACTCCAGAACACTAAGAAGCACAGCTCCTGCCCCCCTAGATTCGGAACAAATAACATTATTTTCTAAAGCCATTGCTAAACCTACACCTATACCCATACTTGAACTTTGGATAGCAAAACTAGTTAGTAGGGTGGCATGCATTAATTCACTTTTTAATTTTATATTGGTAGGTTCACTAGCAAGCCTCATCCCTGCACTAAAATATAATTCAATAGCTTTTAGAGCGTAAGATTCAGCTAGCATATCAGCATCTCGAGCTAATAAGGCATCGAAAGCACAAGTAAGCCCAAAAACAGAAGATTCTAAAATTTCGTCTACCCTCATATACTCAGAATAAGAAGAGTCTAGGATAAGCCAATCCGCCCTTGAATTTGCATCTTTATAGGGGTTTTTAAAAGTATCATAACTGGCAGCAACATAATAAGTTTCGAATAATCCAGGGTAGATACAAGGAAGGGATGGGATTTCTATATAGGAGATAGGACTCTGTTCCGTACTTCCAAACTGTGCCATAGCTCTTGCAATAGATAGTATATGTGTATTTCCAAAACCCACAAGAGTTTGAGCTTTAGAATCTCTTACTAAGGCTAAAGCATCATCAGACAAACCTTCTCCAAACTCTGAAGCGATTTGATAGGAGATCAAACCAAAGGAATAATTTTCTATATAACGGCGAAGATTCTGAGTAGCTCCTAAATTAATGGACTCATAATCGCTAATAAGGATAACTCTTTTTTTGGACAATTCTGGTATTTCACGCAAATGAATATGGCTATCGTATCCTTGTATAATACGGGTAGGAATTTGAAAATAATTGAAATCCAAGGCGACACTCCTAAAATAATATTACGTATAAAATCATTTCTATTTTAAGGTATCGGCTCTTATCATTTTCACATTATAAAATCTTCAAAAAAACTAATTCCAAATCCACCAATCGTCACAAGTTTTACAAATACTACAACTATCAAACTGTTTTTGTTCTTGAGCAAGAAAGGATACTTCATTAATCGCCCATAGTTCTTTTAAAGATTTCTTATTAAGATTTCCTATAACATCTTTAGACTGTCTACAGAGCAGTACAGAACCATCATTTAATATTGTGAGCTCTCTTCTTAGAGCATAGCAAGAATGTCTTTGCAAAGGGGCCAGATCCACTACTTTTACGGACTCTTTTCCAAAAGAATCTGCTTTATTAATGATGACTCTAGGCATTAAATCCTGCCATTCCTTTAGAAAAGATTTAATATGGTATTCTGTTTCATGAGTTCTAGTAAGGCGAATCCACAATTGTTCTTTATTTGGTATCTTATGAATAAAAGTTCTGATTTCTTGTAAAGTATAATTACTTTTTTTATATTTTTTAAAATCTTCCTCTGTCGTAAAGCTTATATCAAAAATTAATTCTGTATTAGGACGAGAAAATACTAGAGAACACAGCTCTTCGCTAAGAAAAAGGGCTCGAGATTCTACTAACACACGATTAGGTAATTTTTCTAAAAGAGAAAAAAGGTCTTTGAATTGGGAATGACAAAAGGGGTCTCCCCATATCCCCAAAGAAATTAAAGCTTCCGGGGCAAACTCATCAATATCTGTAACAAATTTCCTAAAAGTGTCTATTGATAACTCCCCTTCAGGTAAAGCTCTCGTGTTAAATCCATCCGTTTGGGGATGTAACTCTATGGCCACATATTGAGGACAATGACGCAGAATTTCAGGATTTTCTTTAAGATATTCATCTATATTATCAAGATTTAAATCAGTATCTTTATCTTCTAGTATCCACTCTATAGCGCCTTTGTTAACTGGGAGAAAATCGACTCTTTCCATAACCAACAAAGAAGGAGAAAGATAAACGCCCACATCTATTCCTTGAAATTCCCAATCAACAGCATCTTTTAAAGAAGAACTTACCTTTTTATCTTCTTCTATATAGTTGTGGAAATCCCCTATAAAGTCTTTAGAAATAATCATAGGGACAAAGCCTTCGGGAAGATTCTCTGTTAAGCATACATCATAAATATGAGTATTTGAATACTCTAAAACTTTTTTCGTATCATCTAAAGATATTAAAGCAGCATAAGCATCTAAGATAATAAGGTCTTTCCCTTTAACCGTATCGCTTAAATAAGCATACAAAAATTTAAGGCTATCAAAGCGTTTTTCTGTAATTTGGCTATGAGAATCTCCTAAAATTATCACTTCATAAGAGGAAAGTTTTTTTAAGAGATTCTGATGGATAATTTTCAGCTGGTGCTGGTAACGCATATATAAGACAGGATGACAACTGTCAATAAGGATAAATACTGTATTCTTCACTATTATTCTCCTTTTTAACTATATTTTAACTCAATTACTTCTTATCCGCAATATTTTTATGTCATGAAAATTGAAATTATTTAAGGATGCTGTTATAATAAATTATGAAAAAATGGTACCTTTTATTTCTCTTTATCCCCACTATTATTGTGGCTCAATCCTACAGAATCATCACAGAACAACAAGTTATGAATGATTTTTTAAATAAAGAAGTGGAAGAACTCGAATTCCAGTCTCCTATTATTTTAAGCAATAGTATTTTGTTCTTTTATAGAGGGCCAGCTAAAACGGTGTCTCTTTTAGGATCTTTTAATCAGTGGCAAAAAGAATATCCTATGGAACAATCTCGAAGTAATCTTTGGGTTTTACGTTATCAAGAACGCCTGCCATCTGGTGCTTATCAATATAGACTTAAAATCGATGGATTTTTGATCGCTGATCCAATGAATCCTAACTATGAACTTGGTAGTGGAAATCAAAAGCTCTCCATTTTCAATCTTACTAATGAATTTATTTCTAATAAGAAGTATCCTTTTTGGGTCTCTAATAATACCTACCTATTCCGTTATCAAAACACGGCAGCTAATGTGGTTACCATCGCTGGAGATTTTAATAATTGGAATCCTTTTTCTCATCAAATGAGCTACAAAGGGGCTGGATATTTTGAGATTGAGCTAGAATTAGATCCTAAAAAAATATACCTTTACTCTTTTATTATGGATGGGGTATGGCACTTTGACCCTAATAATAAAAAACAATACAGAAATTCTCAAGATAGACCTATCAGCGGTTTTTACGCCGATCAAGATGCATCTATTCCATAATATTCGTTATAAAAATATAAATAAAAATTCAACTTTTTATATATAATAAATTTGCAGTTACCCCTTTAAATATTTTATACTCAATACAAGCAATAAAATATTATTTGAGGAGTATTCTTATGAATATGACTATATATTACGGTTCTGAGACTGGAACCGCACAAGGATTAGCGAGTACTGCTGGCTCTTTCTTTGAGGAAAGAGGGCATACGGTCAACATCAAGGATTTAGAAGGACTTAGCGCATCTAATTTCAAGGCTACTCCTATAGCGCTTGTAATAACAAGTACTTGGGGAGATGGGGAGACCCCTTCTAATGCTAGTGTAGCCTTAGAAGACCTCCAAAATAGCTCAGAAAGCCTTACTGATGTATCCTTTGCTGTCTTTGGGGTTGGATCTGATTCTTTTCCTATGTTCTGTCAAGCTGCTATTGACTTTGATGAGGCTCTTAGTAAATTAGGAGCTAAACAATTATCCGAAGTAGTTAAAGCAGGGGATGATAGCCTCTCCCAATTGTCAGCCTGGTTAGATACTGTTCATTCAAAATTAGGATAAGTCTTATCTATATAAAAAGGGAGCTTAATGCTCCCTTTTTTGGATTTCAGTTGATTTATTATTGCACTTGGTATAAGGCATAAATATTTTTAGTATTTAGCTTATCTCTCCCTTTTAGGAATCCCAATTCAGAGACGATAGCGATCCCAACAATCTCTCCCCCTAGCTCAAGAATCATACTTTCCGCCGCAGATAAAGTGCCCCCTGTAGCTAAAATATCATCACAGATTAACACTTTATCTCCAGCCTCAATGGCATCCTTATGCATTTCAAGGGTGCTTTGTCCATATTCTAAATCATAAGAGCGAGAAATTTTTTCGGCAGGTAGTTTACCAGGTTTGCGTATAGGGATAAAGCCAGCATTTAGAGCTATAGCCACAGGAGCTGCTATCACAAATCCCCTCGCTTCTAAGCCTATAACCTTAGTTATACCTTTATTTTCAAAATTTTTAGCTATTTCTTTTATACTATAAGCTAAAGCTTCTGGATCTTTCCAATAAGTTGTAATATCTTCAAACAAGATCCCTTCTTTGGGATAGTCAGGAATTTGGCGAAAAAGTGATACATATTTCATAGAATACTCCTATTTGTAACTACTTTTATAATCATAATCCTATATTAAATTTTTGTCAACCACTATTTTTTTATTTCTTGGCATTTTAAAGAACGAAGTCTTCCCAAAGCTATATGCCAATCAATAGGTCTTGTTTTAACAATATAACGCCAAGATTTATTGTTATCTTGTTTTTCTTTACTTTGTTTGGATTTTCTATCTTCTTGTCTGGGAGATAGATAGTCAAATCCCACTCTAGCTAATATTTCCCAACCCTGCTCATCTATATCTTTGGCTACGAGATTCCAAACGTCTTGTGGGGATTTGTCAAAATACTTCTTCTCTTTAGCATAGGCTAATAAAGCGGCTATCGTTCCATATTGAGAATAATCATAGAGGTGATTGTAAGTTCTTAAATCTATAGTATCTCTACCAAATTTTATAAGCCCTTGCTCTCCCTCTATAAAAGACATTCCTTTTTTCCCTAAGAAGCTTATGCTTTCATCTTCTATAACTCTATTAGGTGTTATAGCAAAACTCTTTGCTCTTAGTTCTTCTAAAGGGTGGGAGTGCATAATTTTTTTAGCAACTTCTGTTTGATCTTTATATTCATAATTATCAGCCACAATCACCCTATCAGCAATATTCATAAAATCACCTAAAGCTCCTGTAACCATAATAAGGGACACCCCTTGAGCTTTTAAATTTTTCATATGGGCAATAAGAGGGGTAATTGTTTCTTTATAATCAGGAACGAGCGCTCTCATTCTAAAATCACGAACAAGAAAATTAGTAGCTGAAATATCTTCGTCTATTAAAATTAATTTAGAATTCATCTCTAATGCTTCTATTAAATTAGCAGCCTGAGAGGAGGAACCACTGGCATTTTCTGTTTGGAAGAATATAGAGGATTTGTATTCAGGGAGGTTGTGAATAAAAGGAGAAATGTCAACTCCTTCTATAAAACGCCCCTCTTCTGCTCTGAGGAAAAACGCACTTTCATCTGTAACACAATATTCCCTACCGTCTTCCAAAATATGATCATAAATAGCATGGGATATAGCAGATAGAAGGGTAGATTTTCCGTGAAAGCCACCACCTGCAATAAGAGTTATGCCCTTGGGAACACCCATACCTCTGATTTTGAAACCATCGGGTAAAGATAGCTCACACTCTAATTCTTTAGGGGATTCAAAGGATTTCGCTTTTTGGTGAGACATAGGTTTATCATTTATAGAAGAAGCTCTCGCCAAAATAGACCCATTAGCCACAAAAGCTACCAAGCCTTTTTTATAACACTCCTCTCTCATCCAATGCTGTCTTTCTGTTAATTGAACAGATTTTAATAATTCTTCGTTTTCGCTTTTTACCTTAATAAGAGATTTTTCTATTAAGGCTGGCAATTCTTTTATGAGAAATTCTAGAGCCTCAGGTCCAGCAATAGTACGTCCAAACGCAGGTAATCCAGCTAAAATCTTTAGCTCGATATTTTCTCCATTAATGATAACACTATTGCCTTCTATGACTTTTTGCATACCATAACGAATACCACAAAATCCTCCATTACCAGAGCCTTTATCATCTTTCGTGTAGGTGCGTATATATTTAGCAAATAGGCGTGCCACAGCATCACAAAAAGAATACTGTCTAACAGGATTCTCGATAAGACTAGGATCAAACTCTGTATTTTTAAAAGGCACCATAATAGTAATTTTAGAGGGAGGGGCAAACGGGTCTGCCTGCACATGGTCTATCCTTAGACTAAAGTTTTCGAAATGGTAATCTCCTAAGAGTCCATAATATAAATTATATTTACATTTGTTAAATCTTGTTAATTTCGTTCTGAGATTGTGCATGTTGATTCCTAAATAATATTATTGCGATATTATACACGATTTTTGGTAAAATAACTAGTTATCTATTAACTAAGAAATCAATAAATTATAGAGAGAGATATTGCATACTTAATCCTTTATATGACATAAGAACGCATAAATACAAGACAGAAAATTACTTGATTGTATTAGATAGGCATGCTGTAGTATAGGAACAAAAAATAGAGAGTTTTTTTGTGTTTTGAATCTGTTTTATATAAATAAAAAGGTTGTTCTTTTTCCTTGACAAAATTCTACCTCTAAAGTATAATATAGGCGTTCACCTTTTGACTTATTTTTGCACTACACGTAAAACCAATACTACTTGCACACTCTAATAAGTGTGTGCAAGTAGTATAGTAAATTACTTGCATCACTTTACCAGCGAAAAAATCGCTCATTGTGGTTTTTACGTCCGTGTGCAAGTAGTAAGTAACTTCTATAAGCTCAAAGGGTGAACACGTATAACCCAGTGAGCTTTTTTTATTTTAAATTGTTTTTCTAAAAAACTCCTCTATGGATGATCTGGTTATATGTCTTATTAAATAGATTTAGTAAAGGAGAAAGCAAAGTGAAATCACTTAAACTAAGAGCACACTCCCCATTAAGCCTCGTTGAAATCATGATATCCTGGCTTGTGTTTAGTCTTTATATGTTCATCTGCTTTCTCTTTATTTTTAATCTTTCTATTCTGCTTTATTGCTACATCGCATTTTGTGTTTCTACTATGCTTAATTTACTTATTTTTATTATTTAATAAAACTCTAATATAGAGAAAAAATCAATAGGGGTTACTATGAGAAAATTAGTACTTTTAATGGCGATGATGTTAATCACATCCGCTAATTTTGCTGCAGTAGGGCAAAATAACGTTCAGATTACTGTAGGTGGTAATATGAATTACACCACTTTAGGTGTGAATGGGGACTTCACTGCTGAAGAGAAAAAGCAGATGAAAACAGAATTTTTAGGTGGCGGTTTTGACGTTACTTTAGGATATCTTTATCTTAGTCAAGGATCTTTAATCCATGGTTTTGATACCAAAGTTAGATTTGGTATGAATTTTAGCCCTATTTCTAAAGAGGGTGGAGAAAAAGTTGTATTGCCAGAAGGTATGAGTATAGGATTAAATACTACTACTTTTTCTGTAGGTACTACTTATATGCTCGGTGGAAAAATGGGTAATGGTCGTTTAATGGTTAATGTTTTAGGCTTAAATCTAGGATATTTAACAGGAAATAACAAAACCTCCTCTGAAACCCCAGAAATGACTGCTAACTACAAAACTGGTAATAGTTTTCTTGTAGGTATTGATCTTCCTTTAGGAACTCAATATATCTTTGATAATGGATTCTCTCTTGGATTCAGTCATCGTTTAGATTTCGCTCTTGGTGGAGAATATAAACAAGGTGATCCAAAAACGGATGGAACTACTGTTACTATTCCAGCTACTGGAAGCTCCTTCGGAACTAAAGATACTCAATCCAGCTACATGGCATATAATTTAACAGTAAGTCTAGGTTATGTATTCGGTAAATAAATCTAACAATTGTTAGAATGTTATAATTAATATAAATTTCAATTAAAAAAACCACTCTCGTTTATATAAACGAGAGTGGTTTTTATTGTGCACACTTAGGGTAAATAGAGCGTTTGTAAAGAAAAAGGGTTGCACTTACGCTTTTTTTGTAGTATACTGTATCTATAAAAAAAAGAAGGAATACTATGAAAATACTTATTATATTATTAATGATCGCTAGCCCCATCTTAGCTCAAGAGACCACTCAAGACTCCAAAAAAGAAATGTCTCCTTTCCTCAAAAAAACAATCGGAAGATTCGGTTATGATACTCTCGAAGAATACCATCAAAATATGTATGTTTTTACCACTTTAGGTAATAGCACTGTAATTAATGGCTCCAATTATTCTACAGGTATTTCTTTAGAAATGGGGGGAATGTTTCATCGTAAAAACAAGCTCTACTCTATTAGTTTATTTAATTTTGATTATTTATGGGGCAGTCAAAATGATATGTTCTTAAAAATAGGATATCGTTATGGTTTTGGAATATCTTTTTACGATAAAAGAGATTATACAGGTGCTGGCTGGTTACTAGGATTTAACGGAGAACTAGGTCTCAGTTATGTAGCAGGCCCCGACTATAAGTATGGTTATGGTGCTGTAGCTGGGATGAATTTTAGAGCTTTTTATAGAAATAACTATGGGATAGGGATGACTATATCTTTATTACTGGCGTACAATTATACAAAATTATATTCTGGACATACTACCTCCTCTGATGCTCATGGCTTTGAAATAAGACCATCTATTGGATTTACTTACTAATAAAAAATAGTTTTAATCAAAAAAACCCCTTGCTTACGCTAAGGGGTTTTCCATAGAAAGAGACAATAAAAAATAGGAGTTATTTATGAAATTAGTACTTTTAATGGTAATAATGTTCCTATCATCTTTTAACTATGCCACCGTAGGACAGAACAATCTCCAGATCACTGTAGGTGGAAATATGAATTATACCAAAACAATTAACAATACCGCTTGGGCTGGAATAAAACCTAAGAATGAATACTTAGGGGGTGGTTTTGATATCACTCTAGGACATCTCTATCTTAGTCAAGGAGCTTTAATCCATGGCTTTGATACCAAAGCTAGATTCGCTATGAATTTTAGCCCTCTTACTAAAGTGAATGGAGAAAAATTTGATCCAGAAGCTATTGGTTATGGCAAATACGGTTCTACCACCCTTAATACTAGTGGCTTTTCTCTGGGCACTACTTATATGATAGGGAACAAATTAGGTAAGGGGCGTTTGATGATTAATGTTTTAGGTTTAAATCTAGGGTATTTATCTGCAACTTACACAAATATTAAAACAAGCACTTCTACAACATATTCTACTCATATCAATAAATATGCTGATAGTTTCCTTTTAGGTGTAGAACTACCTTTAGGGATACAGTATATATTTGATAATGGGCTCTCACTGGGCTTTAGTCATCGTTTGGATTTTTCTTTTGGTAAAGATGGTGCTGGCACTCCAGATAGAATTATTGATGGAGACACTACTACTGACACATATAATAAAAGTGCATTCGGATCTGGTGATGGGCAAGCAAGTTATCTAGCATACAACCTAACAGTAAGTATTGGTTATGTATTCGGCAAGTAATAATTATTTACAATCAAATAAAAAATACCCTCTATAATAGAGGGTATTTTTTATTTATTGGACTTTATTTTCTATTTCTTCTTTTACTTGTTTAATAAAATCATCTATAGAGAGGGTGACCTCTTCTCCCCTATGATAATGACGAGGGGATACGGAATTGTCAGATTCTTCTTTCTCTCCTAATACAATAATATAAGGAGATTTTGCCATAGTAGCTTGACGAATCTTATAACCTAGTTTCTCATCTGATTTATCAATTTCGACTCTAATACCACTTTTTCTAAGAATTTCTTTAACTTTGAATCCATAATCATTAAATTTTTCGGAAACAGTAAGGATTTTAACTTGAACAGGGGCTAACCAAACAGGGAATTTTCCTGCAAAATGCTCCACAAGAATCCCAGCAAAACGTTCTAAGCTACCATAAATAGTACGGTGAATCATAACGACTTTATGCTCTGCCCCATCGGAACCTGTATAGGTCATATTAAATCTATCTGGCAAGTTCATATCTAGCTGAATGGTGGCACATTGGTGGGTACGACCCAATGCATCTGTTAAGTGATAGTCAATCTTAGGCCCATAGAATGCCCCATCCCCTTCGTTAATGGTATAAGCTTTACCAAATCTATCTAAAGCTCCTCTTAAAGACTCCTGTGCTAAATCCCACATTTCATCAGAACCAATAGATTTCTCAGGACGAGTGGAAAATTCTATATTATATGCGAATCCATAAGTAGCATAAGTTTTATCGATAAGATTCATTGCATTGACAATCTCGTCTTCAATCTGCTCTGGGGTCATAAATACGTGAGCATCATCTTGAGTAAATCCTCTTACACGAATGAGTCCATTTAATTGTCCAGAACGTTCGTAACGGTGTACTAAGCCAAATTCTGCCAATCTAATAGGCAATTCTCTATAAGAATGAGGTTCACTATTATACCATAAAATCCCACCAGGGCAGTTCATAGGCTTAATAGCAAATACTTCGTTTTCTTTTGTTGAGGAAAAAAACATATTTTCTTGATAGTTTTCCATGTGCCCTGAAGTTTCCCACAAGGAAGTTTTGAGCATCATTGGGGTTTCTATTTCTATATAATCTCTCTCGTCTAATTGTTCTCTCATAAAATTAAGCATTTGGTTTTTGAGTATCATTCCATTAGGATACCAAAAAGGTAGTCCTGGACCTTCTTCATGAAAACCAAATAATTTTAGTTCTTTTCCAAGTTTACGGTGGTCTCTTTTTTTAGCTTCTTCTATATTGTCTAAATAGGTTTTAAGCTCATCTTTAGTGGCAAAAGCCGTACCATAAATACGGGTAAGCATTTTATTTTTTTCGTCACCTCTCCAATAAGCACCAGCCAAAGTCTGTAATTTAACTACTTTTAGAACTTTAGTATTGGGAACATGGACTCCACGACAAAGGTCTAAAAACTCACCTTGTTTATAGATAGTTACAGGCTCATCACCTTTAATGATATCATTGAGAATTTCTACTTTGTAAATATCTCCTTTTTCTTCAAAATAGCTAATCGCATCTTTCTTTTCCCAGATTTCTCTAAGGATAGGCAAGCCTTCTTTAACGATTTTATCCATTTCTTTTTGGAGCTCAGGTAAATCCGATTCTCCGAATTCCCCTACTATATCAAAATCATAGTAAAATCCATTTTTAATCACAGGTCCTATAGAAGCCTTAGTTCCAGGTCTAAGACGTAGCAAAGCTTGAGCCATTAAATGAGCCATAGAATGTCTATAAATAAATAAACCTTTCTCATCACCTATTGTTAATAATTCTACCTTATCCGTATTTCCAATACTTGTGCTAAGGTCTGTTTCTACACCATCAGCTAGTACTGCAATAGTAGTATCGAGAGCATCATTAAGCCCTAATTTTTTGGCAAGCTCTCTGTCTTCCCTTAGGCTTTTTAAAATATCAGCAAATGTTTGCTGACCATTCAAGGCAAATTCGCCTTGTGGAAATGTTACGTGACTCATAAGTCTACTCCTTTACTTCCCCATACAACGGGACAAGTTTTTCTATTCTTTTATTAGAATATTTTTATATTTTTAATTTGAACATTGATTATAGTGTTTACAGCTTACCAAGTGATCATTAGTCATTCCTATGGCTTGCATATAAGAATAACAAATTGTAGAGCCTACAAACTTAAAGCCTCTTTTTTTCAATGTCTTACTGATTTCATCAGATATTATTGTACTTGAAGGCATCTCATCAAGACTGGTAAAAGTGTTTACAATAGGATTATTATCCACAAAAGACCAAATATATTGATCAAAACTACCATATTCTTGCTGTATTTCTATAAAAAGTTGAGCATTAAGAATGAGAGAATTTATTTTTAAGCGATTTCTGATAATTTGGGGATTTTGTAGTAATTCATTTTTATAAGCGTCATCGTACTGAGAAATCTTAATCACATCAAAATTTGAAAATGCTTCTCTCATGCCTTCTCTTTTCGAGAGAATTATTGCCCAGCTTAGTCCTGCCTGCATCATTTCTAACACTAAAAATTCAAATAATATTTTATCATCGTGCTTGGGGATACCCCATTCTTTATCGTGGTACTCTTTTTCTAAGAGTGTGTTTGGCCATTGACAAGTGTTATCATCTTCTGACATCGTGTCCCCTTTTTAATTTCTTTTTATTTAACCTAGAGGGAGCAGAGAAATTTTTCGAAAGTGGTTTCTGCATGTACGTTGGGCATCGTTTTGGATTCAAACTCTATTTGATTGATACACTCAAAACAGAGTGATAGAAATCGTAGATTGTTTTTATGAGCAAAATCTTGGTATTTTCTCCACTCATAGGGAGACACAGCAAAACCTTCATGCATTTGTCCATTTTTGGAAGTTTTTACCGCCCACATAATTTTAGTGGCTCTATAAAACATAGCATTAATGGCAGGAAAAGACTCCCCAGCATGCAGTAAGTCTCTGTAGGATTGTAGAGATTTAGTAATATTATGGTTAAAAATACCATCTATTAAATCAAAGATAGAAGCATTTTGAGCTCTTTCTAGAACATGTTGTATATCTTTTTCGTCTATCTGTTTTTTATCTGTTCCTGCATAGGATATGAGTTTATCCAACATAGAGGCTAACTCCTCTATATCTTCCCCAGCAAAAGTAACTAACAAATCTATAGTAGCCCCACTAACAGTGATATTTTTTTCGTCTAAACGTCTCCTAGCATAGTGTTTTTGGTCTTGAGCCCATGCTTTTTTGAAATTATGTATTGCTGCTCTTTTGTTGCCAAGGGCTGTGGTAGCATTTAATATTTTAGTAGGAATTTTACCATATTCTAAAACAAGGCATACCGTATCAGCGGGATCTCTAAGGAACTCTAATAGAGCTTTTTCAAAATCTGATTTAGTTTTTTCGGCATTACGCACAATAAGCATACGACGACTCGTAAAAAGAGAACCTGTCAACAAGTCTACAAAAAAGTCTTCACTATTAAGATCATCTCCGTAATAGACCACTCTGTCTTCTTCAGGAAAAGAAAGAGTGACTTTATGGAGCTCTTCTCGCATAAAAACGGGGTTTTCTCCCCCTATAATAATAATATCTTCTTTCATTACCTGTATCCTTTAAAATGCAAACCCAAACATAAACGAATAATTAAGTAATAAGCCCGTCCCTACAGCAAGGGTATCACTCACAAAATCACTATCACTAATGTTATTCATGTTGACATCTAAGCTAAAATCAATACCTAAAACGATAGTAAAAAAGGTATATGCATGATAGCGAAAACGACCATTTACTCCAAAACTTATAGGAGTCTCATTTAAGGTATTGTCAAATGTTATTTTTGTGCCTATAAAGCCATTCATTACCCCAGAAGATCCTTTTCCAGAACCATCTCTAAGATCATAGAGGTAGCCTCCCACTCCAGCATTAAGCCCTAGAGCTTGGGGGTTATTGGCTATGAGGGTATGTGTGTATGTCACTAGGGCATAGCCATAAATATCTTCTCCTATATAAGCTTCTAGACCTATACCAGAAGTCGCATCTGTTTTACTTTCACCACTAAAACTAGTCACCCCACCTATAAAAGTGTACGTTGAAAAAAAAGGAGGAGGAAACAGTAAGTCTTCTTGAGAAGCCCAAATTGCAGGGGATGATACTAAAAAAACCAGACCGAGTACTGAAAATAACAAATATTTTTTCATTTATTGCACCTTTATAATTAAAAACTATATTAATCATTATACAATAAAAAAAAAAGAAAGGCAATGAAAATCCCAAAAGATAAAACACAACATATTTCCTATTATTCACTTTATCTAATTGACACAAAGGCAGGAATACATTATAATTAAAGATATATTAAAAAAAGGAATTTCTATGGCACTGTATGCATTTGTTTTCTTGTTTTTCCACACCATTAGTAATTGTATACTCGCCTATTCTGAAGATTTGAAAAGCTATGAAGTTTCTGTGGTTAATGCTCCAATCTTACCTGTGATATCAAACTCCATACCTAACTATTCTGTTATTTTAATACAAGGAACTAATGATACCTCCGCTACGATTCCTCAGAAAAACACGAGAGGCACTCCTGTGAAAATAGATTGGAGCCAAATCCCTTATTTGGGATTTCCTAAATCAGATATTAAATCAATTAGTATTCTTAAGAGAAGACATGTCGTATTTAGAGGAACCCAGATTTTCTTAGCCCCAGACCTGTGGTTATTTAAATCTGACACTCAGTCCATAAGATATGAAGGATTAATCCCTTACTTAGAAAATTTATCTTTTCTTAGCCCAGAATCTAAAAAAGGACTTACTACCAAAACCTCAATTGTAAAAGAACAAAACCCCGTAGGATACTATCAAGATAAAAAAACAGGTTATACTGGAGTTTATCTTGCAATGAACGACCAAAATCCTACAACTATTAATACGATACTTATTATTTCTAAGGACAATCAACAAGAAATTATAGACACCCAATCTCTACTTGATGAGATTAATAAAGAGGCTCTCCTCTTAGAAAAACAGGATAAACTACAGGATGAACTAAAAAAACAAAAGGCACTAGAAGAGTTAATTAAAGATGAGGATATTGAAAAAGAAGCCCCTCCTTCGCTTAAAGAAATAGACGAAGATATAAATATAGTGCCTGAAAGAAAAAAACGTGCCAAAGATGATGCTTTTTCGACAAGTATAGAAAAAAGAGACAATCAGTAATACAGGTGAGAGTTATGGAAAATAACAAAAAAGAAAACGAGTTATTGTATCAAGATTTGCCCTCTTTAGCTCCTAGAGTTTCTCGAACAGAACGATCCATGTGGAGTCGCAAAGGGGGGTGTACTGACTGTGCATCTGATGGTATGAACAAAGCTAGACAACAGTCTAAAAATCTTTATTCTTTTTTCTTAGCATTAATGGCTATAGGGTTTGTGGTAACTCAATTTTATATTAGAAAGGGGGGAGACCCCCCCCTCGTTGAAAGTACCAAAACTATTTCTGTATCATTCCAAAAAAAAATAATTGTTAGCCTTATAGATCAAGAAAATAGATATGGAATTTCTGTCTTATTTCGAAACAATAGCTCCCAAAAATGGCTTATTAATAATATAACTGTTTCAGAAACAGAGTCTCCTGAAACAATTAGTTACCCTATAGAATATACAGTAGGTAAGAAAAAATTCTATTCTCTGTTTATCCCTTTACCCCCTAGCTTTGATTCTATAGAAAAGATTCAAATAATAGTGGATTAGTTTTAAAATTTAGTGTACAATATCAATACCAATATATTAGGATAAAAGATGAAAACAGCTATATACCCTGGCACTTTTGATCCCCCCACTAAGGGACATGAAGATATTGTCCGTAGAGCCTTACTCGTTTTTGACACTTTGATTATTGCTGTGGGAAATAACAGCACTAAGAATGTATTATTTTCCGTGGAAGAAAGAACTGCCTTGTGGAGAGAAATATTTCCCAATGAAGAAAGGATTATTATCACTTCTTTTTCTGGACTCATTGTAGATTTTGCTAAAAGTAAAAAAGCCTACACGATTGTAAGAGGATTGAGGGCTATTTCTGACTTTGAATATGAATTACAACTAGCAGAAACTAATAGAAAGTTATGTACTAAAATAGATACTATTTTCTTTACAGCTAAAGGCTCTCAATTATTTGTTAGCTCTACCGTTGTAAAAGAATTGGGACTGTTAGGTGGTAATATTGCTGATAAAGCCCCCCCTTCTGTTTGTGAGGCTGTAAAAAAGAAAAGAGAAGAAATTTTAAAAAATTCAAATTAATAATAGATTTATAATATTTATATCCAAAGGAGCAACAACTATGTTTATGTTTGTTATGTTACTCAATTTAGTGTTTCTATTTTTAGGAATCTTTGTTTTCAAAGATTACACTTTATATCTTATTATCCCTGGTATGATTGCAGTGGGCTGGGCTCAGCTTAATATACAATGGACTTTCAATCGTTGGAGTAAAGAAGAGACCTCCATGACAGGGAAACAAATGGCAGAGCTCATTCTTAATAATAATGGTATTGACAACGTCATAGTAGAGCATGTCTCTGGACAAATGACAGACCATTATGACCCTCGCTCTAAAGTCCTTCGTCTATCAGATTCTACGTACAATGAGACTTCCGTTGCAGCAGTAGCTATTGCTGCACATGAAGTAGGACATGCTATTCAAGATAACAGATCCTATGCTCCTCTTGTAGCTAGAAATTCTTTTGCGCCTATAGCAGGCTTTGCTTCAAATGCTTGGTCTTGGCTAATCTTAGCTGGATTTTTCTTTGGATTTCCTTACCTTTTACAAATAGGTATTATTTGTTATGGCGTTTTCTTTCTCTTTGCTGTAATTACCTTGCCTGTAGAGTTTGATGCTAGTGCTCGTGCTATGGTATCTCTCGAACATGATGGGGCATTACCTTCTCACGAATTACAAGGGGCTAAAAAAGTATTAGACGCTGCCGCTATGACTTATGTAGCAGGCGCTATTATGACATTACTCCAATTACTAAGACTACTCATGATTTTTAATGGAAGAAGTAACGATTAATAAAGGATATTACATATATCACAATATATAAAATAGGATAGGTATTAAAAATGGCATCATACGCGCAACAAATTATGGAGAGAGCTCAAGCTGAGCCTCTTAGACTTATATTACCAGAAGGTAATGACCCTCGTGTGCTTATTGCAGCACAAAATATTATGCAATTAAAAATTGCATCAGAAGTAATAGTATTAGGAAATCCTGAAACTATACAAAGTAAAGCAAAAGTACACGGACTTAATTTTAAAAACATTAATGTAATTGATTATGCAAATAGTCCTCAATTACAAGAATTTGCCCATGAATATTATGAGCAACGAAAACACAAAGGTATGACAGAAGAGCAAGCTCTAGCAGAAATGACTGATGATGTTTTCTACGGGGCTAAAATGCTCTCCAAAGGTTTAGGAGATGCTATGGTATCTGGTAGTTATTCTCCTACATCCAAAACCTT
>CAMQVI010000029.1 GCA_947038195.1 uncultured Brevinema sp. | reverse complement strand
CTAATTTTCCTTTTAATTCAGGAATAACAAGACCGATAGCTTTAGCAGCACCAGTGGAAGAAGGAACAATATTTTCAGCAGCAGAACGAGCTCTTCTTAAATCACTATGGGGGCTATCTAATAATTTTTGATCCATTGTATAGGAATGGATAGTAGTCATAACACCTGAAACAATACCAAAAGCATCGTTAACAACTTTTACAACACCAGCCATTGAGTTAGTGGTACAAGAAGCGTTAGAAATGAATTTCATATCTTTAGTGATTAAGTTATGGTTAACACCAATAACAGTTGTCAAATCGACATCTTCAGGAGTTTTTGAAGGAGCAGAAAGAAGAACTTTTTTTGCACCAGCAGTAATATGAGCAGACATACCATCACGAGTTGTGAAAATACCAGTAGATTCAATAACAATATCTACGCCTAATTCTTTCCAAGGTAATTTTGTAGCATCTCTTTCAGCAAGAAGTTTGATTTTTTTACCAGCAACGACGAGGAATCCGCCTTCTAATTTTACTTCACCTTGAAATGGTCCGTAAGTGGAATCATATTTGAAAAGGTGAACAAGAACTGCAGGATCTGTAAGATCGTTAATCGCAACGATTTCGTATGCGCTTGAGTAATTTGCTAAGTAAGAACGTAAAGTACAACGTCCAATACGTCCAAATCCATTAATAGCTATTTTTGCCATGTAAGGCCTCCTAATAGGATAATTTTATATCTAATTTAACTAAGTATAACATACAAAAATAAAAAAAGCAAAGTTACAATTTTAAAAACATCTAAAATAGGTATATAGCCCTAAATAATTATTAAAATGAGGGATTTTATTCTTTGCTCCTAGTTATTTTTAACATTATTTAACATTAACAATCAAAATTAAAATATAATAACAAAAAAGCCACTTCACCTGAAGCAGCTTTTTAATTTATACCAAAATTTTATTAAGATCTTCTAACCATTGTGGGAAAAGAACATCAAACTCACCATCAGCTTTCACAATCTCCATCAATTTTTTAGAATGTAGACGAGAAAGATATTCATCAAAATCCACCCCTGCTTGACAGAAGTTAGGAAATTTAGAAGAGCCTAGAGCAAAAACAGCAAAAGATGTAGAGGAGAGATCTTCTGTACTCGTTTGTAATGCTTCATGTATCGCTACGGCATTGGTGGGAGTTGCCCCTTTACCAAAAGTGCTGGTGATAAGTAGAATCTTATCATAAGATTTGAGATCAGAAACAGAAACTTCAGCTAGGTCTTTAACTAAAGCATTATATTCTTTTTGATTGAAAAATGCTTCCGCTTGTGAGGCTAATCCTTTGGCATTTCCCGATTGACTGCCATATAGTATATAAATATTCATAAAAACTCCTTGTATATACTTTATTATAGCATAAAGATAAATGATTACAAAGCCCTCGTCCATTATTTTTCCATTATTTTCAAGTACTCTCTAATTTTGAACAAAAGCCAAATATTTTTGTTTTTATGTTTTTCCAAACTATCATCTAATGAAAAAACTCTATTGTGCAAAAAAAAACAATCTCTTACAATTATTTTTATATTATATAAAAATGGATATTTCCCCTTTTCCCCTTTTCCAATATTTCAATTTTTTCCCAATTCTAAAACTCTAAATTTGAAATCCAAGAATTTCATTTTTGCACTTTTCTAAGTTTTTTACCAATCATCCAATTTCAAATTTTCACCTAAAAATCAATAGTTTTATTTTCTGAGATTTTATAAAAATTTCCGTTTTTTATGAGTTTTCCCATTTAAAAGTAACTTTTTTCAGAGAAAGCTCATTTTTATTGAGTATAAAAGTGACTCTTTTTAATGAAAAAGCTCATTTTAATGCTAAAAAGAGTCACTTTTTTGATTGCTTTTAAGGGTTTTGGAGTGTTTTTTTAATAAATTCACCCCATTTTCAAAATAGACACAAAATAAAGATCCCCCCAGTCCGCCCATAAAACTAATCACAAAAATAAGAAGAGCATTCCAAGGTAAACGCATATCTCCTATGAAGATAACAAAAAGCATATGCCAGCCATAGATTTTTAGAGAGTTTTTTGCCAAATAAGAAATAGGATTATAAATTTTTTGGGATAAGTTTTTGAGATTAAGGGACTGGAAAAACAAGAAGAGACTTAGGGATTGTAAGAACACAGCCAGTGTTTTGTAAGAAGAGATGATGCCTTCTTGCCCACCGAACAAGTACTGAGCGAGCTCCAGCGTCTTGTTAAAGGACTCACTACCGCCATATTGTTCCGAAAAAATAAAGTCTTTTTCAAATAAAAGCAAGAGATATCCTACTTGTATAAAGAAGATAAAGACCCCTGCAAAGATCAAAGAAATATAGCGATTGGAAAAACGAAACTGTTTAAGTATACACCCTATAAACATATACAACAAAGCCTGATTAAAAGAATAAGGAACATTAAAAGCATAGGGCTTAGACATCATAGACTCTGTTATAAAAAATAAAAAAGTTAAAAACCCCAATAAAATCAAAATCTGTTTTGTATCCTTAATTTTGGGAATGTGAATGAAAGGAGACAAGGTATAGACAGGAAGGATATAAGCTAAATACCACAAGTGGGCAATATTTCGGGAAAAAAATTGATTGTTAAAAGGGTTAAATCCATAGCCTCTAAGCACGGTATAAGCGTAGTATATACTGGTAAAATAAAGGAGAGGTAAAAAGATAGCTAAGAATCTTTTTTTCACTAACTCTATATCAAACTCTAGAGGATTATTTTTGGAGAACAATAAAAAACCACTAATCATAAAAAAGATAGGAACAGCAACTCGCCCTATGATAATAGCTAAAGCCGAAATCTCAAAAATCAAACTGTCCATATTAGAATTATAATAACGTTGCTCCCCTACATGCACAAGCACTATCATCAAGCAGGCGACAGCTCTTGTTAGGGTAATATTTCTATCCTCTGCCATCTATAACCTCTTTCAAACTTTTAAATAGTATGACATAGAAAACCATCTTTTTCAAACAACAAGGGGATTATTTTTGAAATAGAGAAAGAGAACTATCCCCATGTTTAATCGGTGCTACCCTTGAAAATATCGTTACCTTGTGTTATAATATCAAAATAAAATGAAAAGGAAAAATAATGCATCCAAAAGCTGGCGACAGATTAAAAACTATTAAAGAGCTCGAAGAAAAACTTAGCACCCTAGACCCTTCCGATAGAGAATACGGAAAAGTCGCTAAAGTAAAAGCGTCTTATGATGAGTTTCTTGCTAAGAGCAATGAATACGACCAAACAGAACAATCCCTCAAAGAATACGAAGAGTGGGCTTCTTCCTCAGATCCAGAGCTAAAAGAGCTCGCTAAAGAAGAATTACCCCGCCTTAAAGACCTACTCCAAACACAATACCAAGAAGTGCTTCTCCTTCTTATCCCTCAAGACCCCATGAAAGATAAAAATGCTCTTGTAGAGATTCGTGGTGGTGCTGGTGGCGATGAGGCTGCCCTCTTTGCTAGTGATTTATTTCGTATGTATCAGCGTTATGCCGAAACACAACGTTGGAAAATAGAAGTTGTGTCTTCTAGTGAAGCTGGAGTTGGAGGACTTAAAGAAATCATTTTTACCGTCAGTGGTAAAGGTGTTTACGGCGCTCTTAAATTAGAGAGTGGTGTCCATCGTGTGCAACGTGTCCCTACTACAGAATCTAGTGGGCGTATTCACACCTCTACAGCCTCTGTTGCTGTTCTCCCAGAAACAGATGAAACAGATGTAACCATAGACGAAAAAGACCTTAAAATAGACGTATATCGTGCAAGTGGAGCTGGTGGACAACACGTTAACAAAACTGAATCGGCTGTACGTATTACCCATCTCCCATCGGGATTGGTTGTCACGTGTCAAGACGGACGCTCCCAAATTCAAAACAAAGCCTCTGCTATGATGGTGCTACAATCTCGCCTTTATGATATGGAAATGCAAAAAAGACAAAGCGAAGAATCCGAAAAACGAAAAGCTCAAATTGGCTCTGGAGACAGGTCAGAAAAGATACGTACCTATAATTTCCAAGAAAATCGTGTAACAGATCATCGTATTAAATTGACTCTACATAAATTAGATACTATTTTAACAGGAGATCTTGGAGAGCTATTAAATCACCTAAAAAGTAGTCAAGAATTATTATTCTTAGAAACGCTAACTTAAAAATTAATTCTATATCAATTAATATAAAGTGAAGGGGGGCATAGTGACTATAGAACATATTGCCATTTGGACTAATGATTTAGAAGGATTAAAAGATTTTTATTGTACCTTTTTTGGAGGGAAATCCAATGATAAGTACTATAATCCTGTAAGAAAATTCGAATCCTATTTTATTACCTTTAAATCTGGGACACGATTAGAACTCATGAGACTTCCTGAGCTATTGACTGAAGAAAACACTGCTTCCATAGTGGGACTAGCTCATATCGCCTTCAAAGTAGATGGAGCCAAGGAAGTGGATAGATTAACTAATTATTTTAGAGAAAAAGGTATTACCATTACGGGAGAGCCTCGTTTGACAGGTGATGGATACTATGAAAGTATTATTTTAGATCCTGATGGGAATATCATAGAATTAGTAGGATAATATTCGGATAACTCTAAATATATTAAGTTAAATCTAGGATTAAGCTCGTTTTGATGAGGGACACAATGAATCACCTCAGTGCTTAAAAAGCAGTCAAAAATTAGGGGAGTGTTACGTGAAAAGTGATAGATCTCTCATAACCACATTGATTTTGTTTGTCTTCTTTGGATGGATATCAGCCCATAGATTTTATGCGGGAAGGAATTTCTCAGCATTTATATATTTATTGACAGGGCAGTTGTGTGGAATTGGTTTAGTAATTGATTTTTTTCTGATAATAACAGGAAATTTTACTGATTCTGATGATAGAAAAATATTGTAAAATTAGTAGATTTACTCGGCAATAGCTTCTTGTAAAGCTAAGACTTTTTCTCTATTGGCTTGAAGTTCATCGAGCATTTTGCCATAGATTTCCTCAAAATCATAAGGGTCATTAGTCAACATATAGACCTTATTATCCAAATCTATAAGGCTTTGATCTCTATTAGGGTTTAATTCCCCAGGGATATCTCTTGCTTTTTGTGCTTCTTCAGCAGCTTTTCGTCTATAAGTAAGAGCAGATTGGAAATAAAATTCTGCAATATCGTAGCCATCAAGATATTCTTTTTGGAAGTCATCATTATAGAAATAGACATTTTCTTTATAGAACAAACGACCATACTGCACGTATTCATCAGCCAAACGTTGATTGAGATGAGCATTGATAGCGAATTGATATTTAGTATATTGATTTTCGTTTGTTATTCTAATAAGAGCTTTAATAGGATGATCAAAGGGCATAGCCAAGGCTAACTCTAAAAAATAAATATTACGAGCAATAGCGTCTTGCTTTTCGTTTTGGTTGAGAGTAGTAGAGTCAATTTTGATTAAATCTTCTTTCGTATTCAAACGCCTAGGCACTGGTAAGACCATAAATTCAGACACTTTCGGGTACAAAAAAGATGGTTGAGATAAAATAAATAAAATAATAAGGAACTTTTGCATGTTGACTATATCGGAATTTTTAGATAAATATGAAGAATATGAAGAATTGAAGTTTACAGTCGACGAAAATCTTGTGGGACAACGTATTGACATAACTATCCCCTCCCTTGAGAGTGGCATTTCTCGTAGTGCTTTAAAAACATTGGATTGTGCTTTATACATAAATGGAAAAGATGAAAAACTAGCCTACAATTTACGATTGGGAGACGAAGTAGAATTTTATTGGAATTATGCTTTAGAGTTTTCTTTCGAGCCTGAAGAAGTCCCTTTTAATATTATCTATAAAGATAAGGACTTGATGATAATAGATAAGCCTTGGGGTATCGTGGTACACCCTGCTAAAGGCAACCAAAATGGAACACTTGCTAACGGTATTCTCCATTACCTTCAATCTGAAAATATAGACCATAATTTTGGAGAAGAAGGTCGTGTAGGAATAGTGCATCGTTTGGATAAAGATACGAGAGGATTGATGATTATTGCTCTTAATGATAAGACTTCCCGTGCTCTTGGTGAAGCCTTTAAAAATAGACAAATCACCAAAGTTTATAAAGCTATTGTAAAAGGACACACCTTAGAAAACGGTTCTATTACAGGTATGATTGGACGTTCCCTCAATGACAGGAAAAAAATGTCTGTCCTTAGAACAGGTGGGAGAGATGCTCGTACCGATTATAAAGCTCTCAGATACTTAAAAGAGCACACCCTTTTAGCCTGTAAACTCTTCACAGGAAGAACCCACCAAATTAGAGTACACCTTTCTAACATGGGCTACCCCATTGTTAATGATGAATTATATTCCAGACAAAGAGTGCATCTCCCAGGTATGGGACTAATAGCCTGTCACTTAGCTTTTAAACACCCTAGTACAGGAGAAGAAGTGTCTTTTACGCTCCCTGATCCTCCTGCCTTTACGGAATTGCTAGAATTTTTAGACCACAAGAAAAAAGATCAAGTAGAGATATAGAAAATAGATGATTCCTTTATTGTCTTTTTAAGAAAATTGGAGTATTATTAGTGATTAACCCTCGAAAATTTGCCCAATTAGGTACCAAACAAAAAATATATAAAATTGCTTCTACTATTAGATCAGCTGAAATTGCCCTCAAAAATGGAGAAGAAATTAATCTCGAAGAAACCCTTGCTTATACTGATGCGATCAAAGATCAAGAAGGAAAAAAGATTAAGAGAGCTCTCGAAATCATTGAGCCTGTAAAATCAATACATTTGATTGGCGACTTGTCTGAGCAGATGAAAACACTTAATTTCGCCTATCATGATCTTTTAGAAATATTAGAACAAAAAATAGACGAAGACAAAAAATTCTCTTTCATCCAATTTGATGATCTTAATAGAGAAGCTGTACGCTACCCTTGGATAGGGATTTTAGACAATTTACGTTCTCCTATGAATGTAGGGACTATTTTCCGTTCTGCTGATGGCTTTGGGACAGGAGAATTATACCTAACAGGTATCACCCCCACTCCCCCTCACCCCAAATTAGCACGTACTGCTTTAGGGGCAGAGGAATTTGTACCTTTTCAATATTTTGCCACGACAGAAGAGGCAATACAAGCTGCGAGAGATAAAAATTATAAAATTATTGCCCTTGAAGTAGCCGAACCTTCAAAAAATTTATCAGAGCTTGACAGCTTCAAAAACTGTGCTTTTATTTTTGGCAATGAAGAGTTTGGGATTACAGGCTCTATTTTGGAGCTTTGTGATGAGATTGTTCGTCTTCCCCTTGTCGGAAAGAAAAATTCTATTAATGTGGGCAATGTCTTTAGCATTGTTTCCCACCATATAGCCGAGTATATTGATATTAGTTAAGGAGGCTTATATGCCTATCTTATTGTTGTTATTATTTTTAATTTCCTCTCCTAGCCATGCCATAGATTCTGAATTATCAGAACTCTTGGCGACAGGGTCTGTAACTAAGCTTAAAGCTTTTATAGAAAAAGGGGCTGATATCCACGCTATTGATCCCCAAACAGGCTACACCACCGTGATGATTAGCCTTAAAGAAGGCAATACCCCTGTTGCTGATTTCCTTATTAAAGAAGGAGTGAATCCTAATATTGTTTCTAAAGATAGTAATACAGCCCTTCTTTTAGCTTCTTTTTATGGACATAGAAAGAGTGTGCCTCTCCTTATAGAAAATGGAGCTTATATTTATTTTAGAAATCAAGAAGGCAACGCTCTAAATCATGCCGCTTTTTATGGCTTTTTACCTATTATAGATACCCTCTTAGAGGCTGGGCTTCGTATAGATAGCACTACAGATGAAGGGTGGACTCCTCTTATGAAAAGTGCTTATAATGGGCGAGATAAAATCCTTGTCTCTCTCTTAAAAAAAGGAGCAGATCTTTCTCTTACCAATGACCAAGGACATTCTGCTTTGGCTCTTGCTTTAGAAAGAAACCAAGTAAAAACAGTAGCAAAACTTCTAAAAGAAGAAAACATTAATTTGAATATTATAGACAATCAAGGCTCTTCTCTAGCAATGATAGCAGCTCAAAACGGAGCCACTAAAGCTCTAGAGCTTATCATAAAAAAAGGAGCTCCTTTAAATATTAAGGATAAGGATGGTAATACAGCCTTTCTAAGAGCAGTCTTATCTAATAATCCCCAAAGTGTTGCTGTGCTCTTGAAATTAGGAGCTAATAAAGATGACCAAAACGCACTAGGACAAACAGGCTTATTGATAGCTACTTTTTATGAATATGAAGAGTTAGTCGAATTATTATTATCCTACGAAGCCGATACTACCATCACCAATAATGAAGGGAAATCCCCCTTAGATCATGTGATTAATGAAAGAAATGATACCTTGCTAGAGCTATTCCAATCTACAGAATCCAATCAAGCGATAAAAAATTAAAATAGTAATTCAAATAAAAAGACCTTCTTTTAATTAAGAAGGTCTTTTTATTTGAATATTACAATTATCTTTATAATTTAGTAGATAAAAGATATTTTTCTGTATCTAAAGATTCAGCTACTTTTGGATTTGCAATAATAGCTTTTAACAAGCTTTCTGCTTCTGCTTCAGAATTACCCTCAACAATATAAAGATTGTGATTATCTTTTAACCAATAGCCTTCATATTCCATTTCGAGTTCACCATCATCAATAGATTCATTTCTAGCAATAGCAGCATTACGACTTACTGTTTTTCCATCAATTGCTTCTTCTTCTTCTTTAGTAGGAATATCTGTGATCCATGTTAATTTTGCAAAATCATCAGCTTCTACTCTTTCCATACGGCCATTTTCCATTTCTCTTTCAACAATCCATGATTTATCATCAAAAATCACAAATTCTGTTTCTACTTCGACTACCCCATCATCAAGCTCTTTTTCTGTTTGAAACCAAACAGTATCATATAAACGTTCAATGAGATTAAAATCTCCAGCAGCTCTTGTAACAGCTCTTGTAGAGTTTAATGGTGTGCCTTCTTTTATAGCTTTATCTTGACTAGGAATATTCTCTGTAAGCATTTTACCTACTAAATCTTTGTTTGTACTACAAGCTGTAACACTAAACAATAAAATCATTACTATTTTTTTCATAATATTCTCCTTATGAATTTTGTTAATTTGTTTTTCTAAAAACTATTGCTTCCCCTATAAATAATAAGAGTCTACATATATACAAAAAGCACATAAAATATATTTTAGTTATAAGAATAAGTACCATTTTCTTTGAATATAATATATAATTTATTATAACATATAAATGGTGAAAAATTAAAATTTATTTTAAATCTAAAAAGGATCTAAATGATGGACATATCTAACTACTTACAAGAATTAATCTTATGGAATAAAACGCACAATCTCGTTTCAAAAAACGAAATCTACAATCTTGATGAGCATGTAGAAGATTCTCTCTCTCTTATTCCTCTTATTAAAGAGATTGGGCATAAGAAAATTATTGATATAGGGTCTGGGGGAGGATTTCCCATTATACCTCTTGCTTTTTGGGCAAAAGAAGAAAATGAAGATTATCAGTTTATCGCTACTGATGTAATCGAAAAAAAAATAGCCTTTTTACAATGGTGTAAGGCTAAATTTAAACTAGATATGGAAGTAAAAAATGTGAGTAAGAATTTTTTAGAAGAAGATGAAACGCTCATTATTAGTAGAGCATTCTCTTCTCTTGAGAATATACTAGCTTGGCGTGATAAGCATGCTCCTAACACCAAGGACTTCTTAATCCTCAAAGGAAACACAGTACATCAAGAAATTGAAGAAATTTCTTTAAGTGATTATAAACTTATCAAAAACCCCAGAGGATTTATTGTACAGTTTACCAATTAATAGCCATAGTTTCTGCAAGAGCTTGTGTGATTCCCCATAAAAAATCATGGAATAAAACAATAAAAACAGGAAATGCGAAATAAAAAAGTGTGATAGCTAATACTATTCCTGTCACTTCAAGAGCATATAAGGTGAGTTTTAGATGCTTAAATATAGGTTGATTCATGATAAACTCCTTTTTTATTTATTATATAATATATTATATACGATTGACAAAAAATATCAATTGTTATATCCTATTACTAAGTAATGATATGTAAGTGTTTAATTTATAAATATATAAATATGTCTATTGTAGGATATCTAATGCAAAAAATTATACTAGCATCCGCTTCTGAAGGAAGAAAGGAGCTTTTTGAACAATATTTTGGAAATAAATTCCAAATACAAGCTACAGGGGTTGATGAAGAAGATCTTATTTATCTTCCTCCTTCCGAGATGGTTATTCAATTAGCCCAAAGAAAATCCAACTCTTTACATTCGCTTTTTTATGATGATTTTATATGTGCTTTTGATACGACGGTGGTATGTGAACAGCAAAATCTCGGAAAGCCTACTGATTTACAAGAAGCCAGAGAGATGCTACGCTTTCTTAACAAAAAAACACAAATTGTATGGTCAGGATACTCCTTGGAATACCAAGAATTTAAGATACAAGGGGCTGAATATTCTGAGCTTGTGCTTTCTATATCTGATGAAGAGATAGAGCAATATATTATTAAACACCCTGTTACCAAATTTGCAGGAGCCTACGCTATCCAAAAGCAAGATGCTCGTATAACAATATTGTCAGGAAATATAGATACAATCATAGGGGCTCCCATGAAAAAAGTACAAGAATTTATTTCCTATTATAGCTCTCTATAGTATTTCTATTTTCTATACCACTCAATTACTTTCTTATTATCAATACATTGTCTTAGGAGTTGAATTTTTTAGTACTTTTTAATATAATGTAGTATCTTCTGTAAAGGAATAATAATGAAATTTAAAAATATCCTCCCTTTTATATATATTGCTTGTGGCGTATTTTTCGGATTTATGGTCGGGGTATCTATGGACCCAGTAGATAGAGCGATTAGAACTGCTCAAAAAATTAACAGAACAGGTTTAAAAGGCGTGAAGTCTCTAAGACCTGGGGGGGCTTGGAATCTTTTTGGTATCTTAAAAAAAGAACCTCCTCTTCAAGAAAAAATCCAAACAGACCCTAACTTCAGCAATCAATATGTTCAACGAATAGAACAAACTATTGATCAAAAAAAGAAAGCAATAGAAACATTAGACGAGATTAAGGATTTTGTAGATCTTGCTACCCAAGAAGTCTTTATTGATAATAGCTTACAAAAATACCTCTTTTCACTAGGACGTATTCAATTAGAAAATGGCATGGTTTTTCAAGCTATTACCAATCTCCAACGCTCTTACGATATTAACCCCTATGATTCTACCACAGCCCAGCTATTATCCTTTTCCTATTTGAGAGTTTACCAAGTTTTACCCGAAGGTTCTGAGAAAAATGCAGTGGGGGACAAAACAGTTTATTTCTTAAAACTTACTCTAAAAAGTAAACCCAATAGTGTTCAAACAATGTACGGTCTTGCCCTTATGTATACAGATCAAGGTTTGTATACTCGAGCTCTTCCTTTATATCTTGATATTATTAAAAGAGAGCCAGAAAATATAGAGGCTCTTTTAGGGGTAGCTCGTATTTATTATGATCAAGGGGAATTAGACAGAGCTCGCCGTCTATATGAACAGACAGAAGCCCTTATTTTAGAATTAAAAAGCCGCAGATCTTTTGTTCGCCAAAGTCTAAATGTCTCTGCTTTAGACCAAAAATTAAGAGTGATACGTCAAAACTTAGAAATAATATACAGGGATCAAGGCCCTTTGGGGAATCCTTAGATGGTAGATAAATATTTATACGCCTTAGTAGCTTTTTCTATAACAGATTTAATAGGAATTAATAGATTTATTAAAATTAAAAAAACTTTTGATGATATTAGTGATTTTTTAGATTGCTCTGTAGATGATCAAATGCACCTCCTCGCTATTAAAAGTGACAATGCTAGAATTATCCTCGAACAAATGAAAAACCAAGCCAATCGTGTTTGGGAAGAGTGCGAAAAAAAGAATATCACCCTTATCCCCCATAATGACCCTACTTATCCAGCTTCTCTTAAAAAAATTGTAGACCCCCCTTATCTTTTATATAGTAAAGGCACCTTAAATCCTCAAATTCCTCTTGTCGCCGTCATAGGTACGAGAAAATCGACGTCTGATGCAGAAGAAATCAACAGATGGTTTTGTAAATCTTTTGTCAATTATGGAATAGGAGTGGTGAGTGGTCTTGCTAAAGGACATGATGCGATAGCTTCTCATACTGTCATTCAAAACGAAGGCTATACGGTAGGGGTATTAGGAACAGCTATTGATATTATATACCCTAGTAGCTCGACGAATTTATACCATGAGATTCAAGAAAAAGGAGCTCTTATTTCTGAATATCCCCCTGGGATGACATCTACGAAATGGCGTTTCCCTAGAAGAAATCGTATTGTTAGTGGTATGAGCCAAGCTGTTTTTGTGGTTCAAGCTCCAGAAAGGTCTGGGACTTTAATTACGGTTAATATGGCTATAAGTCAAGGGAAAGATGTCTATGTAGTCCCTGGAAATCCTATGAAATCTCAATATGAAGGGACTAATACCCTACTCCAAAATGGAGCCAAGATAGCGATTAATCCTGAAGAATTAATCAAAGAAGTTCTCAAGGCTAGTCCTAATTTAGAAACTATACAATTTATTTCTCAAAAACCGACATCCCCAACTTTAGCTAAAGAGTTAGATACTTCTCTCTGCTCTCCTGAAGAAATTAAAATCTTAGAGCTCACGAAGTCCAATATCTATATAGACGAAATTCTTGAAAATCTAGAAATAAATGTTTCATCCTTAAATTCCCTCCTAATTATGATGGAGATCAAAGGGTTAATCACCCAAAGACCTGGGCAAATTTATATTAGAAAGGACGCAGAATGATAAGTATAATCACAATCATTTTATCTACTTTTATCTTATTTTTTATTATTAGTACAAAAACCTTATGGTTTTGCCCTAAAGTAAGAAAGAATATATTGGAAAGTAATTATTCTTCTAATGAAGATATATGGGTCAAAAAAGAAGGCAATAAAAAAGTTCTTATTTTTTTTCACGGAATGTATTCTTCTCCTGAGAATTTTAGAGAGTTTGCCAACTATACAGTAAAGGAAGGCTGGGATGTTTATCTCCCTGTCCTCCCTAATTCTTCTAATAGTAATACAGAGCTTATTGCCCAAGGTGCTTATCAATGGGAAGAAAGCCTTCAAGTGGCATACCACAAGGCCATTGTCCATAATAAGGACTATGAAGCTATCTTTTTAGGGGGACATTCTCAAGGTGGAGCGATAGCTCTTAGTATAGCCCCTTCTCTCACTTTTCTCAAGGCACTTATAATAGTGGCAGCCCCTATGCGTCTCACTCACGGCAAATACTCTCTTTCCAAAAATCTAGGAATGGTACTATCAGGTTTTCTTTCTTTCTTTCTTCCTAACAAGGGTGTTGTAATGAAAAATAGAAATGCTGACAAGCAAGCACTTGTAGAAAACCACCCTCCTCATTATGAGAGTTTTTACCACGGACTAACCCTACATTCTATGAATCTAGGATTGAAAAGAACGAGAAAGAGCTTACAAAGTATAAAAACTCCTGTATTTCTTGCCTATGAAAAAGGAGATAGATTAGTAGATTTTAAAGATTCTACCTTCGTTAAAAACAGCGTATCTTCTCCTATCGTTAAAGAAACAGTTTTTGATACCCCCCTAGCTTTAGAGCCTTACTCTAAAAGACATGCGCTTTTTAGCTATATTCATACGAAAGATAGATTATTTGAAGAAATCATTGATTTTTTAAAATCTCAAGATTGACCTTTGTTAAAATACCTTCAAAAATTAGAATAAAATTGTTATTAGTCATAAAAAAGCAGCTATCTTTATTAAAGATAGCTGCTTTTTTATTTATAATTTAGAAAAGGTTTAAAACCCTTGATCAGGATTATGTCCTTTATTGTCTGAATCAGATTTAGGAGCTTCAGGCTCTTTTGGTGTTTCAGGAGTTTTGTTATTATCATAATCAGTACGAGGTTTGTACTCTTTACGATAATCTTTTCTTTCTCCTCTGTCTCCATGGTCAGATCTTTCTCCACGATCGCCCCTGTCCCCACGGTCATATCTGTCATTTCTATCGTATCTATTGTTACGATCTCCACCATTACGATCTCCACGATCAAAACGACGTTCACGGCGAGGTTCTTCTACGTCTTTATTGGTTTGGTAAACGTTAATACGTTTTTTATCATCAACATTTTTGAAGAATACTGTCACAGAGTCTCCAATATTATAAGTTTGAATGTCTTCTTTCATTTTAGAGGTATGAAGGAGAGCTTGAGTGCCAGGAAGGATTTCTATGAATACTCCAAATACTTCTTTACGGGTAACAGGCCCTGTAATAGCCTCATCTTCTTTGAATCCATCCGTAAGGTGTCTAATAACTTCTTTAGTAGCTTCCATTTTAGCAGCATCTTTACCAGAGATGACAACAGTACCAGTATCATCGATATTGATTTCCGTTTCAAAATCAGCCATAATTTTTTTAATGACACGTCCACCAGAACCAATTACGGTACCAATAAACTCAGGATCAATAGATATCTTTTGTAATTTAGGAGCACTTTCTGCTACTTCAGAACGTCCCTCTGTAATAACTTCATTCATTAAACCAAGAATATGAATACGTCCTTCTTTAGCTTGAGCAAGGGCGATTTTCATGATTTCTTCAGGAAGACCAGCTGTTTTTAAGTCCATTTGAATAGCGGTAATACCATTTACAGAACCAGCGACTTTAAAGTCCATGTCTCCATGGTGATCTTCTAAACCTTGAATATCAGATAAAACGGTATAGTCTTTACTATTTTTATCCCATACTAATCCCATAGCTATACCAGCTACAGGAGCTTTAAGAGGTATACCAGCGGCCATCATGGATAAAGACCCAGAACAGACGGATGCCATAGAAGAAGATCCATTGGATTCTGTGATTTCAGAAACAAATCTAATCGTATAAGGGAAAGTTTCATACTCAGGAATGATAGCTGTTAAAGCTCTTTCAGCAAGGAAACCATGCCCAATCTCACGACGGGAAAGTCCACCCATACGTTTAACTTCACCCACAGAATAGGGAGGGAAGTTATAATGAAGGAAGAAACGTTTGGTGTAAACAGTTTTTCTTTCTACAGAATCAATGAGCATTTCATCTCTAGGCATACCTAAAGTGGTTACCCCTAAACTTTGTGTTTGACCACGTGTAAAGAGAGCAGAACCATGTAAGCCTTTGAATAAATCTAATTCAATAGTAATAGGTCTAATCTCTGTAAGTTTACGTCCATCAGTACGTACTTTTTCAACGAGAATTTGATGTCTGATAATTTCGACTTCCCAACTTTCTAGCAGTGATTTTAGCTCTTTATAGCCCACATGATCTTTATCAATTTCAAAATGTCCAAAAGTTTCTGTGAAAACAGCTTTTAAATTAGTAGAGCGACTATGTTTGTTGTTGTCGTTAGATACACTTTTGATTTTATCAAATGCAAATTCTCTGAAAGCTTTTTTCTCTTCATCAGAAAAAGAAGATACAGGAAGAGAGAATTCCATTTTCGTAGGGTTAACAAGTTTTACAAATTCTTCTATCATAGAAATTTCTTCTAGGATAGCTTCTTGAGCTAAACGTAAGGCTTCGAGGACGACTTCTTCAGAAACTTCGTTTCCTCCTCCCTCAACCATACACACACCTTCACGGGTCCCACCTACAAGCATATCTAAATTAGAATATTCTATATCTTTAATAGTAGGGTTGATTTTATAACCCCAATCTGGGTGCCATGCTACTTTTACTCCACCAACTAATTCTTGGAGAGGAATAGGAGAGATAGCTAAGGCTACAGCTGCTCCAATAATACCCATTGCTTCTGTGGTATATTCAAGGTCAGAATCTAATAAAGTAACAACGATTTGCACTTCATTTTTAAACCCTTCTGGAAAAAGAGGACGAATAGGTCTATCTATCTGTCTAGCCATAAGGGTAGCATTATCAGAAGGTTTTGCTTCACGTCGGAAAAATCCTCCAGGAATACGTCCTACAGAATAAAATTTTTCTTGAAAATGAACAGTCAATGGGAAAAAATCTCCATCAATAGCATCTGGGGATACACATGCTGTAACAAGCATTGCATTCCCTGCGTAACGCACTAGTACGCCTCCACCTGCTTGGCGGGCAATTTTCCCTGTTTCTAAAGTGAGCTCGTGCTCTCCAATTTTACGGGAAATAGTTTTGATATCAAACATATCAAAATCTCCTTTTATCAAAATTGACAATTCCCATTGCGCAAATAATAACTGATTTAGGAGATAAGTGGTACTTATCACTTAAATCAGGTATCTTTGCAATAGGGAAATCGCCTGTATATAGTATAATAATTTATAGTATACTTTGTCATTTTAGCATGTTATAGTAATATTTTCAATCATTATTAAGATAAAAAATTCTATATTTGTAGAATTATCTTAACACTAGGTTCGTTATTAAAAAGTTAAAAAAGAAAGGGTATTATAAGTAAAAAAGCCAATATGATAACATATTGGCTTTTTTGATTTCTTAGAAAGAAGCTCTGATTTTTAAGCTTGCTACAATTTTATGGAAACGATCCAAATCTTTACGGTGTAAATAACGAAGTAAAGATTTACGTTGTCCTACTAATATAAGCATTCGACGCTTAGTTTTGTGATCCTTTTTGAACTTTTGTAAGTGTTCAGAAAGATTGGTGATATACGCCGTTGTAAGAGCAATTTGCACTTCAGGGGAAGCGGTATCAGTAGGGTGCATACGGTACTTTTCGACAATAACTTTTCTGTCTTCAACTGTAATCATGATGTCCTCCGCAGACAATTAACTTTTGGTTTAAAGTTAATTCTATTTTTTATTATATCGTTCAGCTGCGAGTGCTGATGATACTATCTTGTAATTATACAACATTTCACTTAATTCTTCAAGGGATTTAAAGGATTTTTCTTCTGCTATTTTTTGGATGAAACAAACTTCTGTAGGGGTATTAACAGGAAGGTTGGGGTAAGGAAAATCTTCAAGGATGTGACTTTCTATTCTTAACTCTATACCATGAACAGTAGGTCTTTTACCCACGTAGATAGCAGTAGGGTATATGATATCTTGTACCTTGATTTCCCCAAAGTAAACTCCTGCCTGAGGGATGATTTGATTGTTGGGGAGACTGTTAATAGTAGGGAAACTAATAGAACGTCCTATCTTATTACCTGACACAGAGTGAGAATAAATGGTATACTCTCTTCCTAAAAGCTTATTAGCCCTTACAATCTCTCCGTCTTTAATAAGATTTCTAATGGTAGAAGCTCTACAATTATCTCCATCTATAATAATTTCTTGATGAACGATACGGGCAACATTTTTTTCTGTATACGAATCCCCTTCTTGACAGCCCATACGAAAATCATCACCAGAATAAAGGACCAGCTTATCAGCCTTGCTTAAAAGAATCTTAATAAATTCATTTTCAGAGAGATTTCTAATACTTTTGAAATCAGCAATAATAACATGGTCTGCCCCAAATTCCTCTAGGAGAGAATGCTTTTGAGGAGCGAGAAGAAGACGGCCACCAAATTTTTCTTTTAGAAAGAATTCTTTAGGAAGAGGCTCAAAACTAAAAATCATAGAAGTTTCGTTATTTGTCTTAGCATTATCTACTGCTTCTTTAATAAGTTTTTGATGTGCTAGATGCATTCCGTCAAAAGCGCCTATGACAATATGAAGAACAGAAGAATGTTGTATTTCAGATATTTTTTTATGTATCATAATATTCCTATACTATGTTAGATTTTTTCTATGAGTAATAGGGTTCAACTTTAATAAGTGAGTCCCCAAGCCAAAAATCCCTACTCCCAAGACAAATATAATCCCACTTCCTATAATTTGCCACAAAGGGTGATCAATATTTAAGTATATTTGATGTAGAGGTTTTAAAAGATACCACGTTCCCAAAGACAAACCAATAAAAATAAAAATATCTTTTAAGAAAGTAAAATTGTATTTTATGGTTTCAGGAAGGTAAATCATCACAATAACAATGCTTGTAGCTAAGGTAACCCAGCCTGCAATGAGGTCAGAGTAAACCAATCCACCCCCACCCCAATTAAACACACGAGAGCAATAATATCCTAAAATATTGACTCCAAAATTAACAGCGATTAATCCCAAAGGGATGCTAGGTTTTTCTAGGGTATAAAATAATTTCCCCACCATAATATTAATAGACCAAGGGATTAAAATAGTGCTAAGAATTTGGACAGCATTTGTGGTAGATTGTAATAATTCAGGGGTAAATTTTCCTGTGGTACCAGATACCAAACGAGAAATATCTCTAAAAATCGTATTAACAACAAGATCAGGGTAGATAAAAAAGAAAAAGGCTATGGGGATAGAGGTAAATAAGAAAAACACGAGACCTTGTGCCCAAACCTCGGCTAAAATATCTCTATTGTCTTTTACTTTGGCAAATACAGGGAAGATCGCACCAGAAATGGCAACACCTATAAATCCCACAGGAGCTATCATAATTGTATTGGCATTCCTTAGATAAGTAATAGACCCTCTGGGAAGAAAGGAGGCAAAATACCCCAAGCCTATAGAGATACCAGATTGAGCTAGATAATTAGAAGCAGTAGGGACAAATAATTTCCAAAAATTCTTGATACGGGGGTCTTTGAAATTAAGAATGAGAGAATACCTAAACCCTATAAGGTACAATTCAATTCCTTCGGCAATACATTGGACAAAAGAACCTATAACAATAGCCCACCCTAGGGACATAATCCCTAGATATTTGTAGGTAAGTAATGGGAAGATAATAAAAACAATATTAGATAAGGTAGGTGCATTGGAAGAAGAAACAAAGCGTTCATGAGCATTTAGAATACCCATACCTATAGAAAATAAAGAGAAAAACAGAGTAGATAAAAGCATAATAGAAGTTAAGGTGACAATTTCTTGAAACGCTTGAGGGTCATCATTAAATCCTGGTAAAAAAGTCTTTGTCCATAGGGGGGTAATCGCTATGCCTATGATAATAACAATTACAGAAAGTAAGAAAAGTTGGTTGATAATATTTGAGGCGAATTTATCGGCGTCTAAACTATCTTCAGTTTTTTCTTTACTGAAAATAGGGAGAAAAGTGTTAACTAAAGGCCCTTCTCCTAATACTTTTCTGAGAGCTAAGATATTGGCATTAGCACTGTAAAAGGTATCAGCTCCTGCTCCAAAAAGATAATTAACGACATTGAATTTGATAATACCTGATACACGAGAAAGAAAAGTTCCAAAAGAGCTAATAAGAGTATTTTTTAGAGGGATATAGGATTTTTTCATGCGCACCTTTATATAAAGAATAATAAAGCACAGCAGATTTTTCTGCTGTGCTTTATTTTATTTGTGAGAATTTTTTAATTACCTTTTTTAGCCATAGCTTGATTTAATGTAATAGCCGAAGTAGTAACAATATCATCATAAGAACAACCTCGTGAAAGATCATTGATAGGCAATGTTAATCCTTGTAAGAGAGGACCATAAGCTTGAGACCCTTCAGCAAAACGATGCACTAGTTTGTATCCGATATTAGCAGCACCAAGGTCTGGAAATACCAAAACATTAGCTTTACCAGCAACAAGGCTATCAGGAGCTTTCAAAGCTGCAGTTTCTGGGTTAACAGCTGCATCTAATTGTAACTCTCCATCAAAATCAAAATCAACATTTCTTTCTTTGAGGATTTTACACGCTTCGATAACAATATCTGTATCAGGGCTGGAAGCAGATCCATAAGTAGAAAAACTAAGCATAGCTACACGAGGTTTTAAATGGAGAAGATCACGAGCTGTTACAGCACATCCCATAGCAATATCTGCTAACTGTTCAGCATTAGGTTTTGGTACCACAGCACAATCTCCAAAAACTAAACGTCCTTGAGAACCAAGGAATTTATTGGTAACATCCATAATAATAGCACCAGAGATGGTCTTTACCTGAGGTTTGCCAAAGAAAATAGCAGCACGCAAGGTTTTGGATGTAGGAGAATAACTACCAGATACCATAGCATCTCCTAAACCTT
>CAMQVI010000028.1 GCA_947038195.1 uncultured Brevinema sp. | reverse complement strand
TTTCCGTGATGAAGATCTTCGTGCAGACAGACAACCTGAATTTACTCAATTAGATATAGAGACTTCTTTTCTTACCGCAGAAGATATACAAACCCTCATTGAAGGGGTCTTGGCTCGTATTATGAAAACCGTCTATAACAAAGAAATACAAACTCCTTTCCTTCGTATGACTTATAAAGATGCCATGGACAAGTATGGTGTCGACAGACCTGATATGCGTTTTGGCATGGAAGTCGTAGATGTTAGTGATATTGTTAAAAATTGTGAGTTTTCTGTTTTCACTAATGTAACGGCTAAAGGTGGCATGGTTAAATGTCTTCCTGTTCCTAATGGGGATAAACTTTCTCGTAAAGACCTTGATGAATTAATTGCCTTTGTTGGGAATTATGGAGCTAAAGGAATGGCATGGATGCGTGTCAAAGAAGGTGTGCTAGAATCCAATATCGTCAAATATTTCTCACCAGAAATTCAAGCTGAGCTCATCAAAAAAACAGAAGCACAAAACGGGCATGCTTTACTATTTATCGCTGACCCTAAAGATAGTATCGTTTATGATGCTATTGGAAATCTTCGTTTAGAAGTGGGGGAGAAATTTGCACTAAGACCTAAGGATAAATTTGCTTTCTTATGGGTGGTGGATTTCCCACTATTTGAAAGAGATACAGAAAACAATAGATGGAATTCTGTGCATCACCCTTTTACCTCTCCTCATGTGGATGATATAGATAAACTAATGACAGATACAGGATCTGTTCGTGCAAATGCTTATGATGTTATTTGTAATGGAACTGAGCTAGGTGGTGGATCTATCCGTATTGCGACTAGTGATATGCAAAGTAAAATCTTTGAACTACTCAATATCTCCCCAGAAGAAGCTGAAGAAAAATTTGGATTCCTCTTAGAAGCTCTTGCTAATGGTGCTCCTCCTCATGGTGGGATAGCTTTGGGATTGGATAGATTAGTTATGATGTTCCAACAATTAGATTCTATTAGAGATGTCATTGCATTCCCTAAAACACAAAAAGCTACTTGTATGCTTATGGATGCACCATCAGCCGTAGACAATCAGCAGTTACTTGATCTCAGTATTAAAAACATAGAAGTACAAGTTAATAGATAGGACTTCGTCCTGTTTTGTTTTATAAGATAATATTTTAGAGGTTAGCTGGTTTTTCGGAGGGTTTTTATGAGATTATTACTATTGTTATTATTAAGTTTCACTAATATTTATGCTCAGGATAAAGTCTTCGGATTGGATATTCCTAGGATTTTTACGATAGAGTACAATGAGTGGGATAATGAATATAAGATTTATACAAGTGATGTATTAGAACTTCGAGAAAAACTTCAAAAAAAAGGCCTTTTAGAAAATAATTATCTTGAAAGTATGATATTTATAGAAAATACTAATCTTAGTTTGTTGATATATAATCATTTTTGGGAAGAAGCTGCCTATCAACAGTCAGCTGAAAGTGCTAAGGTAACTGTCTATATCAAAAATGATGGTAAAATTCAAAAAAAAGAAATAGATAGTTATTTGATGGGAGAAAGTGGTTCTAGTACCCTAGCAATAGCAGAAAATCTACAATATAATTCTAGTTTGTCTTTTATCGTTGATGACTTAAATGAAAATAGCATCCTAAGGATAAAGGATTTTGCTAATAATGTTTTTGAATATAGTGGTGAAGAATTAAAACCTTTACTAGAAACCATAAAATTATATAAACAATTTAAACAATTGAGTGTTGAAAATACTGAAGTTAAAACTAATAAAATAGATAGCTTATATCAAAGATAAATAGTTATAGATTTTCTATTGTGTTTTTTGAAAAATGAAGCATAATGTAATATATTTAAGATGAAATTATTGTATATTGCTTCTCAAAACGACAATATACTATCTCAATAGGAGTTCAAAATGTCTGATGATTTTAGAAAAAAAATAGAAAAAGCTTTAGCAGATGCCAAAGAAGGTGGAGAAAAACTCCTTCATAAAGCTGGGGAAATTGGTGGAGAAACGGTAGAAAAGCTTAAAAAAGCTCCTATACAAAAATGGTTTACTGATATTAATGGTGCTTGGTCGACGTTCGCCTCTTGGTTACACTCTCTTCGTGGCTCGGCTATGGTGGCGTGGCTTTTTGCTATGGGTATGGGTATTGCTTTATTACCCGGTATAGGGTTTTTTATAGGAATATTTATAGGATCTCAACTAACAGAGGGGCAGAAAGAAGAATTGACTCAAATTTTTGCCAATGGCCCTAAGTGGATTCAAGATCTTGTTACGAAACTAAACGGTCAAATACAACATAAATGGTCCGATTTTACCACTCATTTTTCAAAAGATCTCCAAAGCTGGGAAGATAAAGAAGATGGGATTAAAAAAGCTGGGGATGAGATTAGTAAGCACCTGAACTCAGATGATAGCGATGAGAAAGAGTACTAATCATTTTGGGTTTTTATTAAGCACATAAAAAATATAGATAATAAAAAACACCTCTTTATGAGGTGTTTTTTGATTTATTTGATAATAATTAATTGGAAGTCTTGACGCTTTTTATCAAAGAAAATTTGATTGGATCTTTTTGTTTGTTCCAAATCTTTAATATGAATATCTATATTAAAACTATCCAGCCATTTTAGAATATTTTTGGCATATTTAGTCTGTGTACCTCTATCTGTTTGCATTACATCAGCAGAACGTCTTATGAGTGCCATAAGTTCTTCAATACGTTCTGGTTTTTTACAGACAGCAATTTCTTCCATATAAGAGGAAAGTGTTTCTTTATTGGATCCAGATCTTTGTTTTGAGGCACGATGCACCTTATATTCTTTTACGGCTCCTGGGGTGACATACAGTAGTACAATAAGACTAAGGGCAATCATTATACTAAAGAATAGTACTACAGTGATACTAACGTGAGCGATCATTATTGAACCTCTAAAATTATTTTAGATTAATTATTTTAAATTTTTTAATTGTTCCGTATTATAGTAGATAATATCACATTTATCAACAGCATTCTCGGTTAAATCATCTAAAACATCTTTATATTGTTGATATTGTAAGTATTTTACTAGTCCAGGGAGGGATTCTTCTAAACTTAGCTGACGACCAGTGATTTTTCGGAGTAATTTGATAAGAATCATCGTGTCTTCCTCTGCAGGAAGAGTGCCGATTTTAGATTCTTCTAAATCTAATAATATTTCTTGTAAAGGCTCTGGTAGTTTATGATGAGGAATATCTTCATTAAGAACAAAATTAAGCCCGTATTTCTCTGCTTCTTGAGATATAGTCGCCGTGTCTGACTGGGAGAGAATCGTAGCAGCTAATTTTAATCTATCAAGATTAGGTGCTTCTAATTCTATAAAAGTGTAGGAGTTAGGGACAATCATGGTTTCTATATTTTGGAGGTAAAACTCTTCTGCTGTATCATCATTAGGATCTTCATAGTGTGCTAAATGAGATTGAATAAACAAATCAACCATCATATCTCTATAAAAGATGTCTCTAATATTTTTATCATCTATTCCTAATTCAGCAATAGCTATTTCCCACTCTGTTTCGTCTTCATAACTGGACCTTAGTTCAAAAACGGCTTTAGAAACTTCTTCGTCTTCTACATTAATCCCTTCAAATTTAGCCATTGCGACAAGAGCGTACATATCTATTATTTTTTGTAAAGCTTCGGCATTAAGATAAGAGGTATTATTTTCATTAGGAGTTAAAGCGAAAGAGCTCGCTTCTTCTTCAACAGATAAAAGCTGTTGTTTTATATTAAGAATTTCGTCACCTTTTATCTCATGTCCATTGACACTGGCAAAAAGAGTGTTTTTCATATATTTTCCTTTATGTAATCTGTTGGAATTTTTTTTAAAAATATACTATAATAATAGTATATTATATACTATTATTATATATTATTACAATAGTATATAATAATAATATAATTATAGTAGGATTTGGATTTTATTTCAAGTTATTCAAGCTAAAAGGAGGCAACTTTGTTTACATTATCTACTATGATACGTATGTATATCATGTTATCTATAGTCGTTATGATTAGTTTCTTTGTTATACTAACAAGTGTTGATGTGATTTTAGAACCTGTGTGGGGAATAGTCGCCGTAGAAACAGAACAAATTTTTAGAAGGCTCTATATCACTGTTATCACCATGTCACTCATCGCCATTGTTAATGGTGTGCTTGTTGCCGTATTCGTTCTCGATAGAGGGGTTAATAAATATAAAGATTTTCTTCGCCGTTTTGATAATATTTCTCAACACACTTCTGTAAGACCTACTATAATCCATTTCCCTGATCAAGATGAATTTGGAAATTTAGGGACCCTTCTAAATGATTTCTTAAAAAAAATTGATTACTATGACCAAATGAAAACAGTGCTTGCTCAATTAGAAAAAGAAAAATTTGAAACCATAGCACATTCCTCTGAACATCCTATTTTAGTAGTAAACACAGATACTAACGAGCCTTATATTTCTTTTTATAACGAACGTTTTAAAGATCTTTTCCTCAAAAAAAGTATATTCATTGATAATAACGGGAAAACTCAAACCCAATACTTTATGATGGAAGAGACTCCCATAGTAAATTTTAATCTAAAAGATGAGTTCGACACTCCTTTTCTTAATTCTTCACAGATTGGTCAATTAAAAAATAGTAACATATTATGGGAAAAACACCACACCCTTATCAATATGACTTTTTCTGAAATTTCAGGTCATAAAAAATATCAATTTGAAAAAGTGCGTTGTGTCCCTCTAAATAATAATATAGATAATGTAATGGCACAAATGCTCTATATCTTTATCAACCCTACCCTTGTAGAAAAAGAAAAGAAATCTACAGAACTAGAAGATTAATATCTTCAGGAGAATACCAATGAAAAAACAAATTACAAAATATCTACTCCTATCTTTACTCATTATTTCCTTAGGATCTGTCCTCATTTTTTTCTCAGCTCATATAATTCTCCACATTGTGTGGCTTTACTCTCAAGGGGTAGTGCATTCTATTGTTAAGTTATTGGCAGTACGCTGGCTTTCTATCCCTGTCTTTGGATTGTTCTTTACTTTTATTAGCTTTTTTCATTTTATCAGTGCCTCTCCCAAAGAAAAAGCAAATAAAAAATTCTTTATCATGAAAAGCGTTTTGATTTTTATTCTGGCTTCTACGGCTGAATATTTTTTACATATTTCTTATTCTCTTTTAGAGGTCATCTTGGGGGGATTTTCTGGTATTATTGACCCTCTTACTAAGCTTGATATGTCTTTATATCTATTCTGGCTTCCTCTTATTAAGAAATCATCTATTTTTATGATATTTTATGTGGCTGTCCTTTTAGGATTTCGATACACATACCCAGTAAAACAAAAAATAAACATTCTTGATAAGGGTCTTTTTATCTTGGGGGTACACAGTGCTCTTATCCTAGCTGTTATTGCTCGTTTTGAACATATTTATGATAAAGGGGAGCTTTATATTGGATATGTAGATATATACGGAAACTTTATCCCTTATACATTGTTCTTAGCTTGGGTATTTATTGCTGTATTTATTGCTGTATTCTTCCTCAAATTTCGTTCTAAAGCTACAGCTCTAGGGCTTCTTATGACAGCTCTCCTTTTTTTGGGAACTCAATTTTTGTGGCCTTTATACCTAGACCGTATGATCTATAACCCCAATCAAAGCTCTCTTCAAGAGAAATTTGCTGGTATTCACGCAGATAGCACTCGTAGAACCTTTATGCTGGATACAATGATCAGAGATAATAGTTTTATGATAAAAGAGGAAGATATTCCCACCATCGTCCGAAAAAACTTTTGGCAAGATGCAGCACATTTTGTACAAGTGGTCAAAAGAAATCAAGAAATTCTTCCTATTTTTGAAATTAATGATGCTAGCCCTATTCTTATCAAAAACGAAGAAGATTCTTATGACCCTTATTTTATTGCCACAAGAGAAAGCACAGAAAATACTAACGATTTATGGGATATCAAACATTTAAGAAATATTTTTGGGTATGGGGCTGTCATAGGCTCTGCAAGCTCTTTTGATGCTGAAGGGTACTCTGAACTAATCTTAAAAGATTTGGAATTAAATACTAGTAACACTAATACTGAGCTTAAGAATCCTCATATTTTCTTTAGTGACTCTTATGATGACTATGCTTTTATCAACACTTCTATGCTCATGCCTAATTTCAAAAAAGAAGGATTCCCCTTGGAAAAACAAGAGTTTACTAAGGTGAATGGCATCTCTATAAATTTCTTTATACGTATTTTACTAATGATAGTCCATAGAGATACAAGGTTTCTCCTTACAGATTATTTTAATAAAGATACCCAAATCCTCCTTAATAGAAAACCTAGTGATATTTTAAAAGTTATACTCCCTCAATTTCACTACTCCAATCCTAGACCCGTTCTTCATAATAAAGAATTATGGTGGGAGATAGATGTTTACAGTGTTTCTACGTCGGTAAAATCCGCAAAATCTGTGAAAACTCCTTGGGGGGATTTTAATTGGGTGCGTTCTCCTATTAAAGCCTATGTATCTGCTTATTCGGGGGAAATTATTTTAGATATTATAGATAATAATGACCCCCATGTCCGTATTGTTACAACTCTATTTCCTCGTTTATTTGAAAAGAAAATCAATCTTAGCCCTGAAAAATACCTTTACCCTATAGATTTATTTGACGTTCAAAGCCAATTATTAGCCCTTTACCATGATTTAAATGCCACTAGTTTTTATTCTGGATTTAATAAAAGAGAAATTGCTAAAAACTTAGATGGAAAAGAAGAGCCTATTAAAAATCGTGTTCTATTAGAAAAAAATAAAATTGCTTTCCAAAGAACTTTTACACCTCAAGAGAAAAATATTTTCTCTGCTCAATTACTCGCCTACATAGATGATAATAAAAAGCAAACATTACACTTATATGAAGCTCCCGCTCGCCTTGGTATTGCTGGTCTTGCTCAAGCAGAATCTTTCCTCAACCAAGATCCAGAATTTTCTCGTATATCTACCTTGTGGGGGCAAATGGGCTCTAAAATATCTAGCTCTGAAACCTTGTTTTATCCTCTTAAAAATAACGGTGTTTACTTAAGAACGATTTTTTTAGAATCAGAAACTATTAGTACCCCTTTGGCTGCTCAATTTACCTTAATAGACAATAGAACCATTAGCCTAGGAGATACCATTGAGGGATTGCTAAACAATGTCCTAAATCATTTGAGTCAAGATGGGAAAATCCCCCCTACCCAAGAAGAACAGCTTAGAAAAGCTTTAATAGAGGCGTATCAATATTATCTTGATGCAGAGCAAGCCCGAATTGATGGTAATACTCAAGAATATCAAGAAAATGTCGATAAGATAGGAGTAGTCTTGCAAGGAATCGCTCCTGCAGGTAAAATCTAAAATGAGGTATAATCATGGATACAACAGAAAGGGCTATGCTTATTCGTCGTGGCAATGAACTCTTTAATGGAAAAGATTATAAAAATGCTCTTAAAATATTTATTGCTGTTGAATATAAAGATGGTATCGCTCGCATGGCTGGTGTCATGGAACATGAAAAAAAAGATAAAGTCACAGCCCTCAAGCTTTATATAAAATCTGGAATGAGGGGAAACGTAGAAAAACTTTCTTATGAAATGGCACAAACGGTACGTTTTTTGGTTAAAGAAGATAAAGAACTCACAGCAAATCAAAAAGGTGAGAATTTTGATAGAGGATACAAAGTATCTGGGCAAGCTCCTGAAATGATGCCTTATGAAGTTTTAAAAATTGCTAAAGAAAAGCTCTCTCAAAAAAACCCTACTTTTGCCGATAAAAAAGAAGCCCAATCTTGGAAGCCCATTTCGATATCTCGAAAAGAATTAGATAAATAAAATTAATAGGAACGATATGAAGATATTTTTAATATTAGCTTATGTAACAGTATTAATTACTCCTCATCATGCTCAACTTAGCCCTGGATCTTTTGTCCAATATACAGAGGAACGTTCTGAAGTAGATATGATAGAAAAATTTCCAGAGTACCATTCTTATATTAATTGGACTACAGGGGAATTGGTTACTGATTACAATGTTCCCATTACTTATGACGATCCTAATATAGGAAGACAGATGGGAAATCTTATAGAAAATCTTCAAGAAAAAATTATCCGCTTTACGATAGGCGCTTTAATCAAAATCCGTATTTCTTCTGTTTTTACAATAAATAACTTTTTTGATAGAGATGAAAACATTAGATTTGGGATATTGTCCACCCTATATTCTTTATCTATAGAAAATCCTATTGTTAAAAATTCAAAAATTTATGGCACCGTATCTTTTCCTTTTTATGGTACTAATAGCATTACAGAACGTTTATATCAAAATACTCGCTCTATGGAAATTACCAATTTTCTCCAAAGAGAAACGGTAGATTCTCAATATTATGATACCTTAATTATAGATACCGTTATGTTTCCTCAGTTTGAAGCATCTCTCATGCCTAGAATCCTAGACCAGAATGGATTCGTCATCCATAGTGTTAGTACTGTTACCCCCTCTGTATTAAAAAAACAAAGTCCTGTTCACTATGTTACTTCTATTACAGAAGCTCTTAGCCATCCCATTAGAGGTAAAAGGGTCGCTTATATACTGCCCTCTTCTATAGAAGGCACTACCGATATTGTCCTATTTAATAGTGATGTACAAAATATCTATGGTCAGAAAAGAACACTAGATAATCTTCGACAAGGAAAGGTTATTATTATTAAACCTCAAAACTTAGAAGAAGATATTGATTAATGTATCTTTTAAAATATGATACCCATCATATTAGAGCCTTTGTATCCAATCAAGATTTTATTGAATTTTCTCATTATGTAGACGATCTCTTGCCTTTAGCCGACATTCTTTTTACCTCATCTAGCTCCCTTAAAATATCCTCTCAAAGATTAAAAAATAGCAAAATTCTGTTGAATATTCTTCAAAAACCACCTTCTACACTCATCCTTCATTACGATCAAACCAAACTCCAAATTAAATTTATCTCTTCTGAGCGCTATATAGAAAAAACTATTTCTGAAGATAGAGTACTGCATTGGAAAAATGTTTTTCAAAAAGATGTCACCAATTTTTCTCTTAACGCATCTTTTAACCTTCCACATCAAGGCCCTAAAAACATTCTATTATTTTTAGAAGAATTAGGCATCGTGATAGAAAGTCATTTGGAATTGTGGGAGGTTTTTTATCCTGAAGATTTCTTTTTTGTTCCTTTTGAATTTGAAAATCGATTGCTTATTAGACACAAAGTCCCCTATACGGATATCCTCTATAGAGGACAAGAGTGTCTCCCTATTAAGAAAGTGTCTATTATGTTTGATCCTGAATTGGTACTGTCAAAAGAAGAATCCTCCTACACTTTAAAACTATTAGAAAAAAGATCTTTTAAATTAGACCGTGAAAATTCTAATATTTTACTAGTCTCTGCCCATGGCACTATTCATCAGGGCCTTGGTCTTTTAGAAAATGAAACCTTAGAAGAGCTTATTAAAGAACAAGACCCCGAAGTCATTGTCTTTAATAGCTGTGTGCTGGCTCAAGAAACTAAAGGGATTTTAGAACACTTTCTATCTAAAGGCTCCAAAGTCATCGCCTCTCCTTTTTATACTCTTTGTGAGAAAACAATATTCTCTCCCCTACTTCGATTTCTTTCTCATACAAGTAACGATAAAGTATGGAAATCTTTCGCTATCTTAAAGATATTTTATCCCAATATTTACAGATACTTTCGCTACCTTGAGCCTTATGAAAATAATAGTATATCCCAAAAATAGAAAACCCCTCTCACTATAAGAGGGGTTTTTGGATTTTTGTTAAATATTGTTAAAAGTCGGGGAAAAAGTATTTTTTAAAATATCTTACAAGCTGTCTTTTCGGGTCTAGAATAAGCTCTATTTTTTGGAAGAGATATGTTATTGCTTTACTACCCAAAAATATGGTTACTAACCCTCCCCCTATCAAAAGTGCTATTTTGCTCCAAGGGCTGATTATTTTTTCGTAGACGTCTAGAGTGTAGAGAGGATAAAGAACACAAGCGTGGAGAAGGTATACCTGAAGGGTATTTTGCCCATATTTAGTGAAAAACTGCTTTTTTTGAGGCACTAATAAAAAAAACGCAAATCCTGTAATGATAGAAGCTACATAAGAAGAAACTCTAAATACCCAAGCCAAGGCTAGAGGACTTTCAGTTTCTACATAGGGATAAGAATAGTAAATAAATTTATAGGGATCTATATTTCCAAAAGTTAAATATATGATTAAGAAAAAAGTACTTAAAAGAATAATAGCAGAAGAGCGAAGGATTATTGTTTGGTATTTTCTTTTTTCTCTCCACAGCCACCAGCTTTTAGAATAGTACCCTAAAAGAAAGAAAGGGTAGAAAGAAATAATCCGAGAAAGACTAAGAAAATAAGATACATTAGTAGAATAACCTATAAGGATACCAAATAAGAAGGAGCCTAGAACTACCCATGTTTTATGTTTTTGAGGGATAAATTTAAGAGAAAGATTCCATATAATCCAAGCAAATAAATACCACAAAATCCAAAGAGGATGAAAGAATATAAATTCTGTTTTTGATCCTAAAGCGAAAATAATTTGAAACAAGGTATAGAGTAAGATAAATTTCAAAAGCTCGAACGATTTTCTTCTCTTGTGAGCAAAATACCCTGAAATCATCACGAAACAAGGCATGTGGAAAAGATAAATGACAATATACACTGCTCTTAAAAAGGGAGACACTTCTCGTAGGGGTTCTATGATATGACCTATCACAACTAAGGCTACTAATAAAAACTTAGCATTATCAAAGAAGTACAATCGTTCTTTACTAAAATCAGCCATTAATACCTCTTTATTTATATTTATTAATAAAAAACTCCTATAGGAACTTCTATAGGAGTTTATTACTCGGAGCGGGACTTGAACCCGCACACTCTAACGAGCGAGGGATTTTAAGTCCCTTGTGTCTACCAGTTTCACCACCCGAGCAGGTTTTATGTGGTATGTTTTTTAATAAGGCTAGGGGATAGTCAGAATCGAACTGACGAGTAGAGGATTTGCAGTCCCCGGCCTTACCACTTGGCTATATCCCCACATAATATTAACCATTATAACATAAGTAAGTAAAACAATCAATAGTTTTTAGAAACTTTCTAAAATTATTTTTAAAGTTTAAAATACCTCTGTTGATTTATCGCTTTATTGACTTTTTAAGAAATATTATCTATAATATAGAATAAGAAAACTTAGGAGGACTATATGGGTTTTATTTTCATCATCGTATTACTAGCATTAGCCATTGTATTTATTGGGCTCTCTGTTAAAATTATTCAGCAAGGGCAAACCATGATAGTGGAGCGTCTTGGAAAATTCCATGTGCAGCTAGGAGCTGGGTTAAACTTTATTGTACCCTTTTTAGATGCCCCTCGTATTATTTATTGGCGTATTCCTGTACGAAGAGGAGATAGATATGTTTATATGGAAACACGCTCTCCTTTTATCGATTTAAGAGAAACTGTTTATGATTTTCCCGCTCAAAATGTCATCACAAAAGATAATGTAGGAATACAAATCAACGCTGTTCTTTATTATCAAATTATGGACGCCCCTAAAGGTGTTTACGAAATAGCAGACCTTCCTCAGGCTATAGAAAAACTTACTCAAACTACCTTAAGAAATCTCATCGGAGAACTAGAGTTAGATCAAACTCTTTCTTCTAGAGATCTCATTAACACCAAGCTTCAAACAATCCTTGATGAAGCTACTGATAAATGGGGTGTTAAAGTCAATCGTGTAGAACTTCAAGATATTTCCCCACCTGCTGACATCCAAGCAGCTATGGAAAAACAAATGCGTGCAGAACGTGAAAAACGTGAAATGATCCTTAGAGCAGAAGGAGAAAAGCAGGCCGCTATTCTTTCTGCAGAAGGGCAGAAACAAGCTCGTATTAGAGAAGCAGAAGGGTTCAAAGAATCCGAAATTCTCAGAGCTCAAGGGCAAGCAGAAGCTAAAGAACGTACAGCAAAAGCAGAATCAGAAGGCTTACGTCTCTTGTCAGAAAATCTTACAAGTACTCAAATAGATCCTTCTGCCTATATGCTAGCTTTACGTTATGTAGAAACCCTAAAAGAATTAGGGTCTGCAGGCAATAAGACTATAATGATGCCTTATGAGGCTACAGCAATGATGGGCTCCCTTGCTAGTATTAAAGAAGCTCTCTTTGACACCAATAGTAAGTAATATAATAATTAATTCTTCAAAACTCCCTTATATCTTATATAAGGGAGTTTTTTGATTTACTAAACATTCACATTTCAAAATATATCCTCCTTGACAAAAAACCCACAACTAGTATTTTTTATACATCAGTATACAATGATAAAAGAAGGCGTTTATTCTTTTATTTTTTTTTGTATCCCAGAATAAAATAATTTTACCTATAACAATAAAATAATTTTAAAAAATTCCGATAATGAATATAGGAGGATTTTAATCATGGTTCTATCATCTCATATTACAAAGAGCGTTTATACGATTATTTTTATTGCTTTTGCTATGATAGTTGTCACTCATATTCCTATTCATAGTTTGGTGAATAACCCTATTTTTTTTGAAGGAAGAACAGAGATTTTTTCTTTAAAAGAAAAGCCCCTAAGTATATTTCGTTCTCAAGGATTTATTGTCTCAAATATTATTGGAAATCCTTCCTATGTCTACCAACAAGAAGAAGAAAAATCAGCCCTTCATAAGCTTTATTTAGGATTTGATGGAAATGATTATACTAATAATTACTACACTGTTAAATCATCCTATGAGCTAAATAATCTCCAAAAAGTAAAAGGTTCTTATTCTGCTAAATTTGTTTCTCGAAATAATGGTATTACTTTCTTCCCCAACTCCAAAAACCCTCTTCAAGACAGTACTGCTAACTTTCAGAGTTTCACGATTACTTTCTCCCTGTATCCTTATGGAGGAGGGGAAGCTACTCAAACTATTTTAGAATATATAGGGGCAAGCACTAACGCCTACCAATTGGATAAACTATATGGTATTCAAATTACAATAGAAGATGGGGTGATTAATTATCACCTCCACAATTTTTTTATAGATAGTCAAGGGGTTCATCATAGTTTTACCCTAAGAGAGCCCAATAATCTAAAAAGTCAAGTTTGGGAACGGCATACTATTGTTGTGGATTCTGTAGATCGTACCATTAGAATTTATAGAAATAATCAAGAAGTGGCCACAGCTATTATCACAGAAACTCGGCAAAGAACGGGGGAAAAATTGTTACTATCGCCCAATCTATTAGAGATATCTAGTTTTACTCCTATTAATATAGGAAAAAACAGTATTTTCTCCCTAGATGAACTGATCGCTTATAAAGATGTTGTTACTAACTTTATGGAATATACCCCAAATCAATTAGCTTTTTTTGAAACAGATGTTCAACGACTATCTGACAACTATTCCTGGCTTCATGAAATGGGAGTTACAGCCACTGAAAATACAAATATGTACTATCGTTTAGCTTATCGTTTTGATAAAGATTATTTCCTTCCCGGAACCAGTAGCAGTATTATGCCATGGGTTTTCGTGGATACTAAAAAGAAAAATTTCCCTTCCTCTAAATCATTAGGCAGATATATACAATGGCGTTTAGAGTACTATACTCCCTCAACTCCTACCCAAGATTTATTTTATGTGCAAGATATCAAAACCCGATATAGAGAAAACATTTATCCTAGTATTATAAATATTAGCACGGCACTCTCTGGGGATAGAGAAGTAGAAATTTCTTGGGATACTTTACCTAATAAAGATATTGTAAGCTATGAAATATATTATGGGAATCAACCTAATTATTATTATGGGCAAACAGAAGTATCGCCCCCATCTCCAATCTCCATACAAAATACACCTTCTTCTCGTTCTACTAAAATCACATACACTTTAGAAGGATTGCAGAATGAAACCCCTTATTATATCTCTATTAGAGCAAAAGATATTTATGGACAATACGGTCCCTATTCCCCTGAAGTATTATTGAGGCCATCCTCTATTAACAATGAATTTGGATACAGTATAGGACGCTAATAAAGACTCAAACTCTCACCTTTTCTGGTGAGAGTTTTTAAAATCTATCACTATTTCGAAACTTTTACTTGATTTTTTACATTATATATAGTATCATAATAAAATCTAGCTATGTATTAAAATGCAGGACAATAAATTTATGATACCACCAGATGTAGTCGAAGAAATCTTGCGTCGTGTGTCTCTCGTAGAGATGATTTCTCAATATGTTTCTCTTAAAAAAGCGGGACATAATCATAAGGGGCTCTGTCCTTTTCATAATGATAAAAACAATCCTTCTTTATCTGTCAGTGACCAAAAAGGACTTTATCACTGTTTTTCTTGCGGGGCTGGTGGTAATGTGCTCACTTTTCTAAAAGAGTACAATAAATTAGACTTTGTTGATTCTATAACACTTTTAGGTAAATTGGCTGGTATTGATGTAGCTCCCTACCTAAACAATCAACAAGACCTTCTTCCCCTTAGAAATAGATTGAAAACTATGCACCAAATTGCTCAAGAATTTTTTACTACCTTCTTGTATAAATTAGAAAATCCTCAAGCTGTAACTGCTGTCAAAATCATAAAAAATAGAAAATTGGACAAAAAAACTATAGAACTTTTTGGCTTGGGATTTGGGGGTTCTGATTGGGATGGACTCTTTAAGCTCCTTCAAAGTCAAGGCTTTAAACCAGATGAAATTATTCAATCAGGACTTTGTGGAACAAACGAAAATGGCAAGTTTTATGATAGGTTTAGAAACCGAATCACTTTTCCTATCTCTGATAGTGAAGGGGTAATTGTTGCTTTCGGTGGACGAGCCATAGACCCAAATGCTAACGCTAAATACCTGAATAGTCCTGAAACTCCTTTATTCAAAAAAGGAAACCTTTTATACGCTTGGCATCTTGCGAAAGAGCAAATTTCTGAATCGGGTGAGATTATCATTGTAGAAGGATATATGGATGTTATCCGTATGTTTCAAGCTGGATTCACCAAAGCTGTTGCCCCTTTGGGGACAGGATTAACGGAAGATAGAATTAGTTATCTTAAAAACAAAGTAGATATTATTTATTTATGCTTTGATGGAGATAGTGCGGGGCAAAAATCTGCTTATAGATCAGCTGGTATTGCAGCTAAAGTAGGGGTTGAGGCTAATATTGTAGTCCTCCCAGAAAATGAAGATCCTGATACTTTTCTTCTCAATCATGGACCTAATGCCTTGGCAGAGGCTCTAGTAAATAGTATTAACGCAGAAAGCTATATTTTGGAAAAGGCTAAACCCCTACTTCCTAATACCGTCTCATTTTTACAATCTATTTTTGAATATGCTGTACATCTGGAAGGAGAACAACTTGCTCCTTCTCTAAATATTAAAACAGAACAATTTTTAAAGCACTCTGCTGAGTTAGCAAACATCTCTTATGGGGCTGTAGAGTTAGAATTTTCTCGCTTTAAAGAACGACATATAAGAGGGGAATCCAACTTTACTCAAAATATGTCTGTAGAGAAAAACATAGAGGACGATGAAGCATCAGAATTATTAGCTATTTTGATTATGTTTCCAGAGTTTATTGACTTCGTAGCTTCTTTGGTAGAACCTGATGATTTCCCTACAGAGGATAGTAAAGAATTTTATAAAATGATGCTCTTACATCCAGAAAAAGATACTTCAGACTGGATTATTAGTGCGGGGAACAGCCCTTTTATCACAAAAACAAGTAAATGGAATAGCTCTCCAGATATGCGTATTATCAAAAATTATGCTGTTTCTTTAAGAATTAAATCCCTAAAGAAAAAAAAGGATTTAATTAGTAAGCAAGCTCCACAAGATCTTGATAATATACTGAGTGAGCAAATTATGGATATTCAAAATGAGCTTATAGAGCTAAAAAGAACACGGTATCAATTGTAATAGTATTTAAGATTTTAGTATACTAAAACCGAATAATTGTATAGTATAAAATATATAAAGGAGTTTCCATGCACGAAGATGAATTATTAGAACTTCCTGAGATCAGCAATTTAATCAAGAATGCTAAAGAAAAAGGCTTTATTTCTTATGAGGAAATATTAGAACTTCCTGAGCATATTATCTCTCACCCTGATCGTATTGATTTTATCATTAAAATATTGGAAGACAACTCTATTAGTATCTCCGATACTGCAGAATTTTTAGAAAAAGAGCTGGATGAAGTGGTTGAAACTGTCCTTATAGAAAGTGATGATGAACAAAATGATAACCCTCTCCGTATTTATCTCAAAAAAATAGGTCGTATCCCTCTCTTATCCTATGCAGAAGAAGTAGCACTCGCTACCCGTATAGAAGATGGACAAGGAATTATTGATCAAATAATCTATGAAAGTGGTTTTCTCATTGCAGAAATTCATACTATTATTCAAGAAGTTCTGAAAGAAGAGGGAAAACTCTATCACTTTTTTAATCTCCCTAAAATATATAATTTGAGCCCTAAAGATAAAAAAGAACGCACTAAAATGGTTCAAAAAATTAGCGACCACCTTAACATATTTTATGATACTTGCGAAACTATAGAAGAGCAAATGCCAGAAAAGCCTTCTGAAGAAGATACTATAGAAATGAGAAAGAAGATTAGAGACAAAAGAAAAGAGTTTATAAATCTTCTTAAAGATATAGAATTAAACAATAAACTACGAGATACTGCTACAGAAACGCTCCTTCACCTTGCAGAAGATATAGAAAATATTAAAACCTATCTTCTTAAAGCTGAAGAAGTTAATGAGGCTTCTGTAGAAGATATTATTTTAGCGCATACTGAAAAACCTGAGGATGAACAATTAGCTGCTGTAGCTACTGTAGTACAAAGTAAACTAGAAAAATTAGCTCAATTAGAGACTATTTTTAAAGCTAGCTCTAGCGAGATTATTGATTGGGCCAATGAAATCCGTAGTACGAGAAAAGTTATAGATATCCATAAAAAAGACCTTGTTCAAGCCAATATGCGTCTTGTGGTAAGTATTGGTAAACGTTATATGAATAGAGGTGTACATCTTTTTGATCTTATTCAAGAAGGAAATATGGGTCTTATTAGAGCCGTAGATAAGTACGAATATAAAAAAGGATTTAAATTTTCTACTTATGCTACTTGGTGGATTCGACAATCTATTACGAGAGCAATTTCTGAGCAATCTCGTACCATACGTATTCCTATCCATATGATAGAGCAAATTAACAAAGTAAAAAAACTTGAAAATACAATGACACAAGAATTAGGTCACATTCCTTCTACAGAAGAATTGGCTAATGAACTAGGGTGGACTATACACCGTGTACGTCAGATTAAAAGTGTCGCTAATGACCCTGTGTCCTTAGAAACTCCAGTAGGAAGAGATGAAGATTCTTCCTTGGGAGATTTTATCGAAGACACCAAAATCACCTCTCCCGTAAATGCTACAATGTCTAATCTCTTAAAAGAAAAATTAAGAGATATTATAGACCTTCTCCCTCAACGAGAACAAAGAGTACTTAAGATGCGTTTTGGTCTTGATGATGGTTATATCCATACTCTTGAAGAAGTGGGTTATTTATTTGATGTTACGAGAGAACGTATACGTCAAATTGAAAGCAAGGCACTTAAGAAACTAAAAAATCCTAGTCGCATGAGAGAGTTTTTAGATTTTATAGACTAAAAGTACATTTTAATTAGAAACCACCTTTTTTGAGGGTGGTTTCTGTTTGAAAAAGAGCATAAAATATACTATAATATAGTTACTATTATAATAAGGAGTTAAAATGAAAAAAATATTATTGGTGCTGTTACTAGTGGTAACAACAAACACCTTCTCACAAGAGGGTAATAAGGAAATAGATACTAGTTACCATCGTTTTGGGATGAATGTTCTTACATTAGGTGCAGGATTTGGTGCCTATGCTAGCGTCTTTCCTCTTTCTTTTTATGTCGCAAATGATCTTCAGCAAATTATTAGCTTTGGTGTAGATTTGGGTATAACTCCCTACGGATCCTCTTCAGATGAAAATGGATTCCAGACAGGATTTCATATAGGTTTTGGGAAAATGAATTTATCTGCTAGTAATCCTCGATTATATTTAGGTTATTTGATAGAATTTAGTGCTGGATTTTCAACAGGAGCTTTATTTCTCCCAGGGATGTATATAGGTTTTAGCCCTAACTTTGTCTTAGAAATAGATCAATTCTTCTTTAAAGCGGGATTGTATGTAGATACCTCTTTAATTGTTACTGCTAATGTGGGTATTGGATTCTTATTGAAATAATATAAATTAATAAATAAAAAACACCCTTTTATAGAGGGTGTTTTTTTAGTGCTTATATATCTAAGATATGCTTTGTTTTAACAGGATTTTAGAAGCTCCGTGAGAATACCATCAAAATCAGATACTTCTATTTTGGATAATTCTTTTTTATCAAAAACTCTAAGCTTTTGATAAAATTCCTTATACTCCGTCTTTTCTGCTTGTAATAAAGCTTTTAGTAATAGACGTAAATCCTCACGAGAAGATGGTGCCTTTTCTATTAAGCTGGCTAATTGTTTATTAGAAACATTAACTTTTTTATTACTTGTATTTTTATTATACTTGTTGTTTTTTTGAGTGGGTTTAACTAAGATTTTATATCCAAAACCTAGAATAATAACAAATGTTACAAATCCAATCAAAATCATAAATTCTACACTTTGCAATATTTGCATGAAATCTCCTACCTTATTCATCTCTTTTTAAGACTTCAATGAACGCTTCTTGAGGAATGTTGACATTACCTACACTCTTCATTCTTTTTTTACCTTCTTTTTGTTTGTCTAATAATTTACGCTTACGAGAAATGTCACCACCGTAACATTTTGCCGTAACATCCTTCCGCATAGCAGAAATGTTTTCACGGGCTACTATAGTAGAGCCGATAGCTGCTTGGAGGGCAATTTGGAACATGTGTTTAGGAATTAACTCTCGTAATTTCTTAACAATTACCATTCCTCGTTTACGAACATCCTCAGCAAACATCATTTGAGATAGGGCGTCTACAGGCATCCCTCCCACAAGAATATCCATACGTACCACTTTACTTTGACGAAATTCTAAAAATTCATAATCAAAAGACGCGTAGCCTCGAGTATAACTTTTTAGTTTATCAAAGAAATCATAAATAATCTCTGCTAAAGGTAACTCACAATCTATCTGAACTCTCTTCGTATCAATATAAATAAGATTTTTTTGGATACCACGTCTTTCTTGTACTAAATTTAATAAAGTCCCCATATACTCATTGGGCGTGATAATAGATGCTTTTACAAAGGGCTCTTCTACTTTTTGTACTTGAGATGGGTCTGGAAATTCTGTAGCATTCTCTATGAGGAAAGACTCTCCTTTGTTGAGGGTGACCCTGTATTCTACAGAAGGCACGGTAGAAATAATAAAGAGGTCGTGTTCTTTTTCGAGACGTTCTCTAATAATTTCTAAATGTAATAAGCCTAAAAATCCACATTTGAAGCCCATTCCTAGAGCACCAGAGTTCCATTTGTCGTAACGTAAAGAAGCGTCTGTAAGTTTTAATTTTTGTAAGGCTATCTCTAGATCAGCAAAATCTTCTCCATCTCCTGGAAATAATCCTGCAAAAACAAAAGCTAAAGGTTCTTTGTAGCCTTTCAATGCCTCTTTACTGGGTTTAGATGCGAGGGTAATGGTATCCCCAATTTTAATATCAGCAAGACTTTTAATCTGAGCAGAAATATATCCTACATCACCAGCTTTTAGCTCAGGTCTTGGATTGAATGCTATCTGCATTAAGCCTACTTCGTCTGCTGTGTATTTAGTTTGACTATTCATAAAGAGAATTTCTTCTCCTTTTTTCAAGGTGCCTTGCATAACTCTTACTTTTACGATAACACCTCTGTACATGTCATAATAAGCGTCATAAACAAGAGCTTGTAATTTATTGGAAGCATCCCCCTTGGGGTGAGGAATCTTAGCTACAATAGTTTCAAATAATTCATCCATCCCTTCCCCTGTTTTGGCAGAGACTGAGATAGCATCTAAAGGATCTAATCCTAAATCTTTTTCTATTTGTTCTAAGATTTCTTCTACACGAGCATTGGGTAAATCAATTTTGTTGAGGACAGGGATAATTTCAAGATTATGTTCTACTGCTTGGTAGAAGGTGGATAAGGTCTGAGCTTGTATCCCTTGAGTAGCATCTACTAATAACAAAACCCCTTCACAGGCAGCTAAGCTACGAGAAACCTCATAAGAAAAGTCCACATGTCCCGGAGTATCAATAAGATTTAATTGGTAATCTAAACCATCTTTTCCTTTATAAGGGGCAGAAACTGTCTGCGCTTTTACCGTAATCCCATGTTCTTTTTCTACTTCCATAGAGTCTAGAACCTGTGAGCCAGATTTATTCGGATCCATTAATCCTGTTAATTCTAGCATTCTATCAGCTAAAGTAGATTTTCCATGATCAATATGAGCAATAATACAAAAGTTTCTTAATTTAGATTTATAAGACATCAAAAATGAATCTCCTTAATAATGTGTACCCTTATTATGCATGATATTTACTTCCTTGTCAAGGGTAGACCCTGTGACTATTTGCTATATCTTGATATAGAATGAAATTTGAAATATATTATGATGAAAGACAAAATCCCTTATTTCAAGGGGGTTTTATTGAAATTTTGCTATATTAATGCTATTATATCAATATTAAATTAGGAGAGCTATTAATGCTTTATATTATTCTATTACTTTTAACACCTATTTCTTTATTTTCTTTGCCAAATCTTCAAGAAGACCCTCAAATCAAAGCTATTTTTGATAAGCATAATATCAATGGAACATTCGTTCTTTATAATGTTTCTGAAAATATGACGATAGGATACAACAACAAACGTGCTCAAGAACAATTTATCCCTGGATCTATTTTCAAAATTCCTAATAGTGCTATTGCCTTATCTGAAAGAATCATCACTAATGTAGATACTGTTTTTTATCAACATAGAGGAGAAAAGTTTTTTTTACCTGTTTGGACGAATAGTATGTCTCTTCGTGATGCAATGAAACATTCTAATGTTCCAGCTTTTCAACAAATTGCTAAAACTATAGAGCTAAGAAAAATGCAAGAATATTTGAATAAATTTAATTATGGGAATAAAAAAATAGGGGACACCGTAGATAAATTCTGGCTGGAAGGTCCTCTAAAAATTAGTGCTTTGGAACAAGTGGATTTCCTTCAAAAATTATTTAGCCTTGAATCCTATATGTCTCTTTCTATTCAAGAACAACTAAAAGATATTCTGCTCTTAGAAGAAAATAATGATTGGAAATTATATGGCAAAACAGGTTGGCCGAGTAAAGTTGGGTGGTTTGTCGGTTGGATAGAAAAAGATAATAAATCTTATTTCTTTGCCTTGAATATGGATTTAGAAAATTTTGAGGATCTGCACCTCAGACAAGAGATCACAGAAGAAATACTTGTTGAAGTAGTTAAAGACTATCGTTAAAACTTGTTAAGTTGCTTGTGTCTAACATTGTTAATAGCCCCTTGAAGGGTATATAAATTTTATTCTTTATAAAAATATCTATAACACTCAAAACTATTTAAATGTCTGCATGGACTTCGCTCTTTTTATATGCTATTATATAAGGATAGAGCATAGTAGCTCTTTTTTACAAATTCATACTAGGGGATCATTATGTATTTTGGTAAAAAAATAAAACTCAGAGCGTATAAAGAAAGTGATATAGAAGATTCTTATGTACTTATCGAGAATTTTGAAGTTAAATCTATGATAAGCACAGATATAATTTTTCCTTTCTCTTTAG
>CAMQVI010000027.1 GCA_947038195.1 uncultured Brevinema sp. | reverse complement strand
GATACATTGCATCAATAATTTTTTGTTTTGTATTATTTTTATCTTTCATAAACACAACCTTTTTACTTAACGTTAGGTAAAATTATAGCTCATAAAATTTCATTTGTCAAGATTTAAAAATATTTTTCTTATATCCCATTAATACAATATTCCAAAATTATACTGCTTTATGAAGTATCTTTTTTAATACTACCCCATGATTTTAATAACTTATTAAATCTGTTTTGATTCAATTGTTTTCAAAATTCCTAAGATTTTCTGAAAACAATTGATTATTTGATAAAAAATATCATCCCAAATTATCTTTCTCATTTCAAAAAATTCTTCTCCAAAAAACATTCTTTTTTGATTCGATAAAAAATCCCTAAAATTCTCAAAAAACAATCAAATACTCATTTTAGCTTATTTTCGATCATCTCAAATGATCACATAAAGTGAGTATAAAGATCAATAAAATGATTAAAAAATCACCCTTCGACTCATGGGTCGACTGTATAGACTTTAATAAAACCGTATACACAGTCAGAAATCAAAAATAGCTAAATGAAATTATTATTACATTTAGCTATTGATATAGATTGGAGATGGCGGCTCTAGTTTTGTACTACTAAAAAAGCTAATCTTTACTATATATCAATTCATACAGAGATAATTATTTTTTCGATAGTCTAATCCGTGTACACAGGTGTTTTTTTCTTTTATTTAATATATAAATAAAGCTTATCAGATCGCTCTATTTATTGTTATTTACTATACTCAGTATAACATATTCTTAAACAAAAGGTATATAATTAAAAATACGGGTTCTTATTCCAACAGGACGAAGTAAGCCGATTTATTTTAGTTTTATTATAGAGTGATACCTCAAATAAAGTTATCACTCAAAAAGTTGCAATGGTTTTCGTTTATTTTAGGCACATTGAAGTATTTTATAATACCCATAGAGTGCATTCTAGCCTGAATTATTTACCTCTAAATATTATAAACAAATTTCTTAAGTGTATCACAGTACCTATCTAGACTAATACATATGGTACTATTAGTGGTTTATGGTATAATCATAATTAAAATCATTCTGCTATTTCTAATTGAATACCTAATTCTTGTATAGCTTTTTTTTGTTCTTGAGAAATATTTTTATCAGTAATTAATATATCAATTTCTACTGCATCCATAATTTTATAGAAACTTCTCTTTTCTATTTTAGAACTATCTACTAATAAAATCAATGTTTTAGCTATTTTTCGTAAAGTTTGTTTTATAGAAACTTCAAAAGTTTCTATATTTGTCACCCCAGCAGATACATCAAAAGCATCTGCTGACATTACTAAAATATCTGCATAAAATTGTTCCAAATTTTTACTTGCTTGAATTCCACCCATACTATAATACCCAGACCTAACTTCTCCACCTACAATATGTAGTTTAATATTAGGGGTATTACTTAATTGATATGCAATTTTTAGATCAGTAGTAACAACCTGTATTTTTCTATGTTGTATTTCTGTGGCAAAGAAAAAACAGGTTGTTCCTGAGTCAATAATTATCGTATGTTTATCTGATAAAAACTTTACAGCTGATTTTGCTATCTGTTTTTTATATATAGCATTTATACCTAATTTTTCTTCGAACAGATACTCTGCTTCATGACCTTTCTTAAATAAGCTAATACCGTTACGGATTCTACAATACATCTCGTTATTACCCACTATATATGAAATATCACGACGAGCAGTAGGTTCTGATACATTGAGATATTTCATAATATCTTTAACAGAAAGCTCTTTATGTGCTAAAAGTAACTCTTTAATTTTATAAACCCGATCAATTTTTTGCACAATAATTAACTCCTTATGTGAAATTACTGTTTATTTTAAGTATGTTTTAGTAGTTATATATAGTTGTTTGAAAATTCCATATCTTTTATTGTAGATATCACATTTTTCTGTATTAGGGATAATTTCTTCCTTAATCCCAATCCACTCATGAAGTGTCTTATTTGGATTTATAAGACAACTTGCTAAATAAGCATCTCCATATGCAGCTCCTATTTCTATACTAGGAATAATGATGCTAACATCACAAATATCTGCTATAAAATGCAGAAGAATTTTATTTTTCACACCCCCTCCTATTGCATAAATTTTATCAATAGGAGATATTTTAGAAAGCTCCACAATATTTTCTTTGATTGAGTATGCTATTCCTTCTAGTAAAGCCCTGAATAAATCACCTCTTCCGTGATTTAGAGATACCCCAAAGAAAATAGCTCTAGCGTCTGGATCAAAGATAGGTGTCCTTTCACCAGCAAAATATGGAACTATAACAGGTGCATCCAGTTGAGTTTGAACCTCGGACGCTTCTTTTAATAGAACAGTATACACGTCTTTTTCATTTTTTGCAAAATTATCAATAAACCACGTTGTAGCACTTCCACAATTAGAAGTCCCACCTGTTAATACATATTCTTTATCTTGGAGAAAGTTAGTTGCCCAAAAATTAGATGTTTTATGTAATTTATCAGTACGTAAAATAAAAAAAGTACTAGTCCCTAGCATTAGCATCATTTCATTTAAATCGGCTACGCCTGCACATAAACATTCTGCAGCCGCATCTGCAATCCCTGGTAATACCATTGTTCCTTCATGAAGTCCACTCTCTAATGCCCCTTGCTTATGAATAACTCCAGCACACTTAGATGGTGATACAATATTTGGTAAATATTCTTTAGGGCAAATATGTTCTATATTCTCATCTATCCACTGTTTTGTGAAGATATTAAACATACCTGTATACCCTACAGCATCGTAAGAGTTTAGAGTATTAACCCCAGTTAATTTATAAGTAATATAACCATTGGCAGATAATATTTTTCTTGTTTTCTTCCATATCAAAGGTTCATTTTTCTTCACCCATAGTATTTTAGGGGCAACAGACTGAGAAGATAAACTGCATCCTCCTGTATTCATTAAGTTTTCTAGTCCTAATAATTTTGTCAGTTCTTCTTGTTCTATAGAAGCACGAGTGTCTATCCCATATAAAATCCCTGGTCGTAATGGACTATATTTTTCATCTAAAAATACTAGACACGGTGAAATTGCACTATGTCCTACTACTTTTATATCCTTAGGATCAATTTCACTTTTATTTATTAATGCTTTACTTAAGGAACAGAATTCTCCCCACCAAATATTATCAGCATCTTGTTCATAATGCCCTAAATAAGGCATATCCATTTCATGAGGGATAACGTGTTCTGCAATTATAGTACCATCATCATTAACAATAACACCTTTAGATGATTGGCTACCAATATCAATACCAATATAATAATTCATCATTTTCTCCTATAATAGTACCATCATCATCAACAATGACACTTTTAGATGATTGGCTACCAATATCAATACCAATATAATAATTCATCATTTTCTCCTATATAAGAAAATATCCTTTCTCAAATATTTTTATTCCATCCATTAATACATAACCTTCATTTCTTGTATCTAAAACTATATCCCAATGTATTGACGAATCATTAATACCACCACATTCTTTGTATGCTCTTCCTAGAGCAAAGTGCATAGTACCACCTATTTTTTCATCTAACAATATATCTTTACAGAAATGTTGTAAACCGTCATTCAAACCAAAAGCAAATTCTCCTATTAGGGAAGCTCCTAGGTCGGAATTTACTATTTTAGTAAGAAGTTCTTGATTTTGTGAAGCAGTAGCTTTGATAAGAACTCCTTGTTTCCATTCTAGATAGATATCTGGAAATAATTGTCCTCCTAAAACTCCAGGTTCTGTAAATTGTATATATCCATTTATAGTTTCTGTTATTGGAGCTGTCGCTATTTCACCGTCAGGTAGATTTAAAAGTCCATCAAAAGTCAACCATTTTCTATTTTCTATGGAGAATTTCAAATTTGTATTAGGAGCTACTATCTGGATTTCTTTTCCTTTTTCCAAATAAGTTCCTAAAATATCCCATTCTTTCTTTTTTTGTTCCCAATCCAGAAAACAAGAATCAAAGAAATTGTCTTGCAATTCATCCAAAGATATACCAGCTTCTACAGCCATTTCTACACTTGGTACCCTAATCAAACACCATCTTGTTTTCTGCCATCTATCTCGTGATATTTTACCATTAACAACTTGATTTGCCGATAAATTTTCAGAGCACACATCAAAAGTCTCTTTTAAATTAAAGCCCCCCCTAATTCCAATATATACGTCTGCCCATTCCATACCCCATTCTTCTAGATCAGGAATACGATTTAATTGTTCAGAGTTTCCATATTTTAATAACTTATGTCTCATTTTTTCACATAAAAACTGAACTTGTGGAAAACCCCCAGCTTGGATAATTTTTTCCACAACGGATGTAACCAATTCTTCTGTATGTGTTTCATACATAGCGATCATTACTTTCTCTCCGTTTTTAACTTTACAGGAATGATTTATCAAGATATCTGCAACTTTACTCCAACGCTTATCCATAATAGTCTCCTATCTTTTTTTTAATTTTGATATTTTAATAGAAAATTTTTCTATTAATGAATTTTTATTTACAAAAATTATCATAATTAACAAAGCTCCCCAAACAAAATCTTTGAAAAAATTTCCTCCACTAACCCCTTGTAATAGTAAATTAAAACCTGTAGATAATATTTGTAAAAACACCACAGAAATAATAACTCCTGTAAAAAATCCCTTTCCTCCTGAAATGCTAATGCCTCCTAATATAACAATTAATATACTAGATAATGTATAGGACACTCCATATTGAGCAGAAGCTGAATTAGTACGAGCTAGAATTACAATTCCTGCAATCGCACTGATAACCCCTATCAAGGCATGGGTAAGCATCATATTTTTTTTATTATCAATTCCTGTTAAATAAGAAGACTTCATACTAGTACCTATAAGAAATAAACTCCAACCAAATTTATGTTTCATTAATAAGCAATGCACAACTAAGGCTACTAATAAAAAAATAATTAAAGGGATAGGGATTCCTAGTAGAGTTCCTATTCCAATTTGGAGAAAATTGTCAGGAATGCCAGCCACTGTAACTCCTTTGGTAAGACCTATAGCCACTCCGTTAAAAAGAGTCATTGTAACTAGTGTTGCCAACATTGCAGGTATTTCCAAATAGCCTATTAAAAAACCATTAATAAGACCACAAATCACCCCTACACATAAACCAAATAGGACCGTCATTAAAATGATATATAAAGAAACATTTGTCACTTCACCACTAAATTCTTTTATCAATATTGCCATTAATACTGCAGATAAATTAGCAATAGCAACTATTGATAAATCAATACCGCCTATAATAATTGCTAAACACATTGCTATAGCACATAATCCTAATTCAGAAAATTGAAAAGCCATAGATTGTAGGTTTTTAAGATCAAGAAATACTCTTGGATTTATCAAAGAAAAGGAAATAAATACCACTATCAATAATATACCTAAAAATGATGTGTTTTTTTCGAAACAGCTTGTAAGGTAGTCATACGACTGTAATTGCTTTTTCATTATAATTCCTTACTAACAAATTTTTCGTACATAATTGGAAGCAACACTCCGAAAAAAAGTAATATTCCTACAACAAAAACTTGCCATATAGATGGAATATTAATTAGTATTAAAGAATTCTTTAGAAGGTTAATAAATAATATTCCTACTACAGTACCTACTACAGTACCTTTACCCCCTGTAATAGAAGCTCCACCTAAAACTACCATTGCTATTACATCAAGCTCTTGTCCAATAAACATAGCAGGATTTACTATTCTGTAAAGTGCAGCGTAGGTTACTCCAGCGATAGCTGCGAATATACCTGAGAGTGAAAACATGATAACTTCTAACTGAGCACGAGAAGATCCTGATCGTTCAAATACAGACATATCTCCACCCATTGCGTAGATATTACGACCTATAATAGTGTATTTAAGAAAAATAATTAAAATAATGGATAAAAATATCCATATAAATACTGCAGGGTGAAAAGAAGTGCTACTCCCATTTACTACTACTGTTCCCCAGCCCATTCTAGAAAATTCAGCTAATGCAGTCGGAAGAGAAAAAATAATAGTAGAACCAAATTTGAAAAGCATAAATCCTGTAATCATGGCTGAAGTCCCTAAAGTCACAATCATAACAGGTACTTTAAGAAAAGCAATAACAGACCCGTTAACAAATCCTAGTAAACCTCCTATTATAATAGCTAATAAATAGTATACAATCAAAGGTGCTTCTGAAAATCCACTTTCTATAACTATAAATACAGCTACATAGGTGGAAAATGCAGAAACAGCTGCAAATGACATATCAATACCACCTGAAATAAGAATAGGAAGAAATCCTAAAGCAAGTATTCCATATACAGAAGAACTTCGAAGCATATCGTATAAAGTTGCTATAGAAAAAAATGCTTTAGGGTTTATTATCCCTACATATAACACATAAATTATAAATAATATCCCTAAAATAAATTGAGATGATAATTTTACTGTTGATTTCATAGGTACTCCTTTTCTAATTCTTTTTTTATTATATCTAAAGTAATAAAATTGCTAGTAATACAGTCTACAATCCTTCCTTGTTTAACAATATATACTTTATGACAAAGATTTAAGAATTCCGTCAAATCATCTGATATTAATACAAAAGAAACTCCTTTTCTAGCTAAATTTGTAATAATTTTATTGATCTCTTGTTTTGCAGACACATCTACACCGACTGTGGGTCTATTCAATACCATTAATTTTAAATCCCGCATCATCCAACGAGCTAAGATAACACGTTGTTGATTTCCTCCTGATAGTGTAGACACAGCACGTAGAGGTTCTTCAGTTTTTATTTTCAAATTATTCGTCCAATTCACTACCAAATCTTGAATTTTACTCTTATGAATAAAACCAAATTTATTGGTGATCTCGTTAAATTTAGCACTTACCATATTAATACCAATAGATTTATCTACAAACAAAGCTTCTCTAAGTCTGTCTTCAGGAATATATCCTATTCCTAATTTCATAGCATCAGCAATAGAATTTATTTGCACTTTCTTTCCTTCCATAAGAAAATCACCCGATAAAATCTGCTTTTCCCCAAATACAGATAAGGCTAACTCACTTCTACCAGATCCTAATAATCCAGCAAATCCAACTATTTCTCCTTCATCTATACTAAAAGAAATATCTTTAAGATTTTTAGTATAAATATTTTTGTATTCAAGAATTATTTTATCTGAAACCTTTTGTTCTGGTTTACTATCTTCTATTTCTAACCCTGACATATAATATGCTATATCTTTTTGAGACAAATCAGCAGTAGATTTTTCAGCAACGATTTCTCCATTTCTTAAAAAAACACATCGATCCGATACTGCTTTTATTTCATCTAACTTATGGCTGACAAACAATAAAGCTATACCTTGTTGCTTTAACTCTCCTATTACTTCTAATAAATTAGCAACTTCCTTTTGAGTTAACGCTGTAGTAGCTTCATCCATAATAATAATTTTAGCATCTTCCAATAATACCTTCGCTATAGATACCATTTGGCGTTCAGCTATAGTCAGCTCACTTGCTAATTTTTGTAATGGAATATTTACTTTAATTCTTGTTAAAGCATTTTTTGCAATAGATCGCATTTTTTTGTAAGAAATAAATAAGGAATTTTTGGATAAAAAATAATTATACGCTAAGTTCTCTTCAACAGTAAGATTAGGGTACAGAGAAAAGTCTTGATATATAACTTGTACACCAGCTTTAATAGACTCTTTTGGGGTCATATAGTTAGTAGTTATATTATTGATTGTAATATATCCTTTGGTAGGTTGTTCTACTCCAGATATAATTTTAATGATTGTCGATTTCCCTGATCCATTTTCACCAACTAGGGACACTCGCTCTCCAGAGTGAATCTCAAAAGATACATCTGTCAAAGCCTGAACCCCACTATAATTTTTATAAATATTAGAAACTTTAAGTAATGAATTCATTAGTATCCCCTTGGTAAATCATGTTATTTAGAAATTATATTCTTCCATATTGTCTTTTGTTATATTTATCCAAGCTTGCCCATAGATAGTATTCCCGTCCAACAAAATATTTTCATAGCCAGGAACATTTAAGTTCATTCCATTGGTAATTTCTTTTCCTTCAAGAACTAATTTTGCGATTTCATTCATTACATAACCGGACTCACCTGGATCCCATCCTGAAATGAGATCAACAGCACCTGTTTTTAAGAGATCGCCTGCATAAGAAACAATACTTGTTCCAACAACATAAGTAGAATCTGATAAATTAGCTTCTTCGATCGCTTGTCCAATTCCGACAACATCCAAAGCAGAAGAACCTTGAAATCCCTTAAGATTAGGATATTTTTTCAATAGTTCTTTTGTTTTTTCATAAGCGATTTTACTATCATCATTACTTTCTGCATAATCTCCAATCCATTTCATATTTGGATATTTTACTTTTTGATATGCTAAAGCAGCTTCAACCCAAGCTCTATGTGTAGCAGAATTCAAACTTCCAACAAAAAGACTGTACTCACCTTTTCCGCCCATTCTCTGAGCAAGTGATTCCATTAAACGCTCCCCATAAGCTGCATTATTAAAAGGTTCAACATCGTATTTTGCTACCTTTAATCCTGGTGCTTCATGAGTAATGACAATTATACCAGCATCCACAGCTTTTTTCAGTACTGGAGCAAGGGTGTCAGGTTGAAATGGAGTTACCGCTAATACATCAACTTTTTGAGCAATTAAATCTTCAATAACTTGAACTTGAAGAGCTGCATCAAATTTTGAAGGTCCTTGTTGATAAGCTTTAATAGAAGGATTGTCTTTATTGAAGCGCTTTACCCCTTCTTCCATTCTATTAAACCAGTTATATCCTACTGCTTTTGGCACAGTAATAAATATTTTCCCATCAGGTGTCCCATCTCCACACATTGTGAGAGTTAGCATTGTGAGAGTTACCAAACTAAATAACATTTTTTTCATTGTGTTCTCCTTAAATTTATTTTCTAAGTTTATATACTTTATTCATAAATTCTTTAACTCTAGCTTCATCTACTCCATTAAAGAACTCACCATTAATTTTAAAAGTTGTTCCTACAACTGCACCATCTGCTATAGCCAATTTTTCATCGACATTTTCTAGACGTACCCCTGTATTTACAAAAACACAAGTATTAGGAACAGCATTTTTCACTGTTTTCAAGATGGAGGAATCAGTTTCTGCTCCTGCGGTAGCTCCAGATACACACAATCCATCTGGTAGATTGTTAAATACTGTTGTTTTTGCAATATCAGCTATATCCCTATTTGCTAAATATTTTGCGGCTTCTGGGACAATATTATAAAGTAGTTTAATATTATTTGCTCTAAGTTTATCTCTGTGACGAGCTGTAGCTCCAACATTAGTATTCCATAACCCAAAATCACTAGCATAGACTCCTGTAAAAATTTCTCTAACAAAAGTAGCCTTTGTAGCAACAGCTAGATCAATTGAAGCTATTGGATCCCATAGTACATTAACACCAAAAGGTACCTTGATTTCTGACATCAATTCTCCTATAATACGCCCCATCGAAATTGATGTTATAGGTTCCGTTTTAGTTAAATATGGTAAACTAAACTCATTAGAAAACATGATAGCATCTACACCTCCTACTTGTAATGCGAGTAAATCCTTTCTAGCCATTTCTACAACCCACTCCATTCCTTTTGTGTAGTCATAATGAGGGTCCCCTGGCATTGCTTGTAGATGACACATGGCAATAATTGGCTTTTCTACACCAAATTTTTCTTCAGTCCATTTCATAAATTCCTCCTAATTTATCAAAAATAATGAAATACAATCAAATAAAGTTTATTTTTAATCATATTCAAATCTATAATTAATTATATATTGATTCTAAAATAATACAATCAAAAAAACGTTAAAAATAGTAAATATTTTAACTATATGTATATTAATGATTTATAAGTTATTGTTTCTAACAGGTACTTTTGTGTATTTATAATACAAGACAAAATAAATCATATTTAAATCTAAAATTGATTCTAAATTGATTCTAAAATAATACAATCAAAAGTTTATAAAACATTCTCATCTCAAATTATTGTAATCACCAATATTTAATAGTATAATATATAGTATTAAATTATTATATGAGGTATATTATGCGAAAAATAACATTATTATTATTAGTCACTGTTCTAGCTTGTACTCAAAAAAAAGTTGATTCCTCTACCGATAAACATTCACAAGATGCCATAGATAAGGAATTACAAACCGCATTAGTGTTAACTGATATAAATGATATACAGGCAGCCCAAGAGGAAATATCCCAAGCTATTAGTTCAAATGATTACGATGGATTCGTGAAAATTGCCAAAAGCTACGATATTAATAGTCATTATGGTATTGTGCAGTCTATATTTTCAGGACACTACCATGATACTCCTATAACAGCTAATAAAATAAAGATGTTGGAGTATCTCAATGATAATGGTTATGATTTTGGAATGACGAATGAATACGGAGGAACTCAATTTGGCGTTGTATTGAATGACAACGGTCCTATAGGATGGGAGGCGGAAACTCTTTTGCGAGATTATGTAAGAGCAAAATTACCTCTTCCGGATCACTTACTTAGAGCAGAAGTGCTCCTGTTTGGTTTGGAAAAATCTTTGACAGAACCAAATAGTGTGTTGTTGCATCTCTTTTCTAGAAATAACGAAGGAGAGATGCTAAATTTAATCCGAGAGCAAGGTTATATTGATTTTAGTAAAGCACATGTTGCTCAAGAATTATTGAGAGCTATCCACATAGGAGCCGAGCAGTCGGCACAATTTTTTATTGATAATGGTGTTGATCTGACAGCTACTAATGAGGATGGAGAAAATGCTATTGATCTTGCTTGGCAATTACCCCTTAGTCCTGGGGGTCCTACCTATTATTATGGTTACCCCTTTGGAAGCTATGAGAAAACAAGAACCTTGATCCTAGAGACTTATAAAGCTAAATTTTTGGAGATCTTTCCTCAATATTCTAATATCTTTGACTATGAATTAGCTCCCAACGAAAAGTATCCTAAGGGAATCCAAAATATTCAATACAATCTTGCAAAAAAAGATAAAAATATAAGCGTATTTCATCCACTAAATTTTAGAAAACATCAATACACCTTATTTAATCAAAATATAAACACTGATACTCCTAGTGAATTGCTTTTATATTATGGCTCCTGCACAGAAGATTATAAGTCAAATTCTTATGAGTTATTTGCTTTCATCTCGACTAACGGTGCTGATATCAATAGGATTATACCCAAAACAGATGATAATCTTCTTATGCGTACCGGTCGAGCATCTAATCTTAGTAATTTTGTGTTTTTACTAAATCAAGAGAATATCGATTTGTCTTACACGAATCACTATGGTAATACTTTCCTTCATGAACTGGCTCAAGAGTATACAGAAGACATGGGAGAAAATAATTACGACATAATCGAACGAGTCTCTGTAATTCCTCTAGATAGAGTTGATGTTAATGCAACAAATAACTTAGGATATACATTTTATTGGCTGTTAAACGCTCGTAGAATGTCTTCATGGCGAGAAAACCTACAAAAGGTATTGGAAATACTTAAAATTGATACCAATATAGGTGAAACTACAGACACAGCAGGAATGGCTGTAGGCTAATACAATTATTTTGAAACAACAGAGATTTGATTTTCTCTAGGAGTATCTTTTTTAATACTACCCCATGATTTTAATAATTTATTAAACGTAGTATAAATAAAAATATCTAAAAATATTCATCGGGGATGTCCCTACGTTCTAAAAAGTATACCTAAGATATTTCTCGGTGCTTATTTTCTATACTCGAAGAGTGCTAACGCTAGGGGGAGCCATGGTAACTATGCTACCCCTAGCGAAGCACCCTTCGGGTATAACCCCCCGCCACTTAAGAGGTTTTTTAACCATAAAGGTTGCTACGCGAGAAATGCAGTAAGATATTTAGTAAGATACAGAAAATTTCGATAACTGCATAAGACAATAGTCTCGATAGCTATGCTATCTTCGTAGCTTTGCACCCTGTGGGCTATTCTCTAAAAAACCCTCTAGCGAAGCACTCTTCGAGTAAGAACCCCCTTTTTCTTATAATAGCTATTTTAAAAATCATCTAAAAATCTCATCCCAAATTATTTTTCCCATTTTACGAAAAACTCCCATTTTTAAAAATTCTCCAAAAAAGTCATCTTTTTCAATCTCATAAAATTTCCCTCATCCAACTATTTTAAAAACTCCGATTTTTAAAAATCATCTAAAAATCTCCATCCCAAATTATTTTTCCCATTTTACGAAAAACTCCGATTTCAAAAAACTCTCATTTCAAAAATTTTCTCCAAAAAAATCATCTTTTTCAATTTCATAAAAAATCCCTTACAATATTTTAAAACAGATAATTTCATAAAATTTATCTCATCTAACTATTTTTAAAAATCCCCTTCCAAAAATTTTAATAAGAGATTATTTGATAAAAAATCTCATCCCAAAAAATTTCTCCCATTTCAAAATTCTTCTCCAAAAAAGTTATCTTTTTCAATTCGATAAAAAATCCTCAAAAATTTCTAAGATTTTCTAAAAATAATTGATTGTTTTTCAATAAAACCCCCAAAAGCTCATTTTCAATCATCTTAAATGAGCTAAAATGATCACATAAAGTGAGTATAAAGTGAGTGTAAAGCTCAATAAAATGATTGACAAGTCACTTTTTTGACCTTTTATGGGGATAGCTTATGTGATAATAAAATTTCAAGAACGATTTCTCATAAATAATATTAAATAGCTCATTAAAAATCTCCCCTTTGCGACGGCATAGACTTTGATAAAACCGTACACAGTCAGAAATCAAAAATAGCTAAATGCAATTATTATTACATTTAGCTATTGATATAAATTGGAGATGGCGGGAATCGAATCTAACGAAGTATCCCGAAGGGACAAAAAAAAGATGCTCTTTTTAAGGAAGAGCATCTTCATTGGAGATGGCGGGAGTCGAATCTAACGAAGTATCCCGAAGGGACAAAAAAAAGATGCTCTTTTTAAGGAAGAGCATCTTCATTGGAGATGGCGGGAATCGAACCCGCGTCCCGAAGGTTCTAGTATAGGCCTTATCCACAAGCTTGGTTTATCTTAAAAACTTTAGTAAGCATCAGAAGACAAACAAACCTAGTCTTACCGCAAGTGATAAGTTTAAACACACTAGCTCACTGATAGTATGCCGATTTCTTTATTTTATAACCATGACCAAAACTTCAAAGACCAAAAAGAGTTGGATGGAAACGCGCTAATTAAGCTGCGTAAGCGTAGTTGTCGTTTGCAACTATGGTTTTGGGCCGTTTATGGATGTGCCCAGACCCGCCTGAAACCTATACCTAAAATCCCCCGATCGAAGCCGAACATCCCCTTATTTTATATTATAACTAATTTTATTAAGAATTACAAGTATAAGCAAGACTTTTTACCAATAGGGCTGAAAATCTCTAGTTTCTATAGTGTAGAAGGAGATATTTTAACGAGTCATAATATCACAGATTACCTTATCAACACTGGACATACCAAGGGTTGCAATTTCGATTATATTTTTTATAGTGACTTCTACATCTTCCCCATCAATGACCCCTTCTTGTCCTTCTATATGATGATCGTCAAGAGCTAGCCATGCAGCTTGGAAGGCGGCGTCTACAGAGGAAGCACATTTGGCGGCACAGGTAGATTTAGCCCCATCACAAAACATCCCAGAAATATTACCTAGCATATTGTTGATAGCGTGTTTTATTTGAGCATGAGTACCATTGTTTAGATATACTATGCCAGCGCATACTCCCACACCTGCTGTAACTACACCACAAAACGGAGATAAACGTCCCATAGAGCTTTTAATGTGACTAGCGACAAGGTCTGCTAAAAGTACGGATTTATAACACTCTTCTTCAGAAGACTCAAGTTTTTGGGCAAGAATAGAAAGAGGGACACTGGCTGTCATCCCTTGATTCCCCGAGCCACACACAGTACCCACAGGCATGGCACATCCTCCCATTCTAGCATCAGAGCTAGCAGCTGTATAAGCTTTAGCTTTGGCGAGGACATCGTCGGGATGAGCCCTTTGGAGAAGTATTTTACCTACATTGAGCCCAGCTGAAGTACATTCACAAGTGAGCCCATGTTCTGCAATTTGCAGGTTGTTTGTGATTTGTGATTGAATAAAAGGAAAAATTTCTTGAGCAAGGGGGTCTTCTATATAGTCAAGGATGAGGTCTATAGATAAACCTAAATCCTCCTCTTCTTGAGAAGGGGTAGAGAGCTCTTGTTCATTAAGAATAGAAACTCCATCTTTTACAATGCTCGTAATTCCAGTATGAGTATGCTTTAGCTCTAATTCCACCTTGTGATTAGGGGAGTGAGCAATTACTTTAATATATACACGAGTAGGGGTAAGCTCTGTAGATATCTGACAAAAGTTCTTGTCATCAAAATAAGGGAGAATAGCGTTTAATTCTTTTGGGCTAACATGGGCTATTACTTCTAATCCTAGATTAGCATCACCACAAAGGGCTCCTAAAATAGCAGCAACATGGGTGCCCTTACGATTACCACTATTTGGGATGACAACACCAGCAGCATTTTTTAAGAGGCTGACACTCACAATCACTTTTAAGGATTGTGGTTTTTCTCCGAGATGCTGGGTGGCTACGGCAACAGCATAGGCAACAGCAATAGGCTCTGTACAGCCCATAGCGGTAACTAATTCTTCTTTGAGATAAGCGTTAATTTCTGGAAAGGTTTTCATTGTTAGAGTCCTTAGTATTGGATGTTTTTGGGTGCAATAATATAGAGATTTATATTCCTATTTTATTGTACTACAACTATCAGTAAAATACAATAAAATAATATCAAAAATATATTGACAAAGAAATACAGCTTCTGTATACTCTATAATATACAGGAATCTTTGTATATTTATTTTTATTTATTAAGAGAGCATCATGCCAAAAGCACATATCAGAAAACTGTCTAGAAAATACTATCCCTTTGTCTTGGGAATAGGCTTACCCGCTAGTCTTAGAACCTTATCTTTATATGTACAACAGCTTATTGATACTATGTATATAGGCCAGTATAATAGTGAGAGCCTCGTGGCTCTTTCCTCTGTTCCTATCCCTTTGTGGATGATAGAATCTATCTGGGCGGGTATTGCTTCCGCAGGAACAATAATGGTAGCTCAACGGATAGGAGCTAAAAAAAACAGTCTTGCTACGGGAGTAGCTCACGAAACATTCTTTTTATCCATAATATTTTCTGTTTTCATGGTTTGTTTTTGGCAATTTAACGCAGAAAGAGTAGTAGCCCTTTTAAGTCTTCAAGGGCAATCAGCTGAAGATGCTGTGACTTATATATTAGCCTTATCATGGATATATCCTTTTCGTTTGATAGGATTGTGGGCACCTATTACGGTGTTAGAGGCTTTAGGTAAGACAAATGTTATTATGTGGTCTACCATAGTCCAAACAGGTACCAATATTATTTTAAATCCTTTACTTATATGGGGAACACCTTGGACACCAGAATTAGGTATTCAAGGCGCAGCCATAGCTACCGTAATCGCAGAAATTATGGCCTTATTGGTATTAAGCCCTTATTTTTGGAGTAAAAATTTCCTTAAACTTAAAACAACTCCTATGTTTCCAATACGTTTTAATAAAGAAGAACGTTTGAAATTTGGTCTCCCTATTATTGTAGAAGGGTTTTTCTGGAGTTTGGCAGTATCTACTATTATTTCTATGATTAATGCCACTATTGATAGAGGTGGGGCAATATTTAATATAGGATTTTTACTGTATACGATGGTGTTCAAGGTATTGTATGGTTTTGATACTGCTAATATTTCTCTTATGGGACGCTCTTTTGGTGCTACTAGAGACGATAGAGTAAGAGCCACTTTAAGGACTATTGTTAGGGTTAAAGTAGTTTTAGGAACGGGGATTTGTATTATGTTCTATTTCTTTAAAGAGCCCCTTATAAAACTATTTACCAATGATCCCTATATTATAGAACAAACTCTAGGTAACTTCTCTTTACTTTTAGTAGTTCCTATTTTAGACATCTGGAATGGCACTGCTACAAGCTCTCTTGTAGCTATGGGCTATTCTAAATACAATCTTTTCTTAACCCTACTAAGTGTAGCTATAAGAGTTCCATTAGCGTATTGTTCTCTTTATCTACTAGGTTGGGGGATATCAGGGGTATGGTATGCTACTATTATAGGAGAGGGTTTGAAGTTTATTATCGTAAGCTATCTTCTCCATAAAACTATTAAAAATTTGCAAAGAAAATGGTTTGTTGTTTCTTCTCAAGAATTAAGAAGCTTTATGAAAAGTGACAGCCCCTATAATTAGGGGCTGTTTTATGATTATAAAGAATGTTCTTTTATAAGGTAAAAAGATCTGTTGAGTTCTTCTCTTTCTTCTTCTGTCATATCAATTTCAACAATGCTTTCGACTCCGTTTCTACCGACGATAGCAGGGACACTGGCTACTATGCCCTTTTGTCCGTATTCTCCATCTAAGTAGTTAGAAATACAGATCACTGATTTCTCATCATTAAAAATACAACGGATAATACGAGCTGCAACAGCCCCAATTCCAAAAGCAGTACTACCTTTTCTTTCGATGATTTCCCAAGCCATATTAACGACTTTGAATTTAAGTTCATCTAAGCTTAATTGAGCATATTTTTCTGGGTTTTCTTCACGCATTTTAAGGAAAGATTTACCCCCAACACGGACAGAACTCCAAATAGGAGTCTGAGAATTCCCATGTTCGCCCATCATAAATCCGTAAACGGAACGAATATCGACATTATCACAGATTTCTGAGATTACTTGACGGAGGCGACCTGTGTCCAGTAAAGTTCCTGTTCCAATGACACGGTGAGGTGGGAAACCACTTTCTTTCAAGGCTTCGTGGGTGATAATATCAACAGGGTTAGATTGAATGATAAAAATCCCTTGAAATCCATTATCTATAGACTCTCTGACAATAGAACGAACAATAGAAGCATTGAGTTTTAATTCGGCTAGTCTATCTCCACCTTCAGGGGGGGCTGCACTAGCTCCTATACAGATGATATCCACATCTTTTAAATCTTTATACTCAGCCACACGTACTTTAGAGGGAGACGTGAAAAAAGGAATAGCATTAGCCATATCCCAAGCTTCTCCTTCAGCTTTGGTTACGTTTCTATCTATAAGTAGCAATTCATCTGTAATACCTTGATTTAGGATAGTAACAGCAGTGCCTAAACCCACGTTACCCAATCCAATAATAGCTACTTTTCTTGAAATTTTATTCATAAAAGCTCCTTTACTTACTCTATATATATTATAACACATTTTAGAGGGGTGATTCTATACTAAAATATAAACAATATATCTTTTTTTTCAAATTAATAAATAACTATTATAATAAAAAGTAAAATAAATCCGATATTAATTAAAGTATTTTTATGTATTGAGGGAATTATGATCCGAATATTATACATGGTGTTTGTTTTTGTGTCTTTTTCTTATGGACAATCTATACTAACAGATCCATACCAAAATCACAAAATTAACCTTTATTTTGTTAAGCAGAACTATGTAGGAGATGAGGCTATAGAAGTGAAAATTTCTATAGAAAATGCCTCTGAAAACGAGTATTCTTTTGAGTTATCAGATATTTTACTACAATCTGTTGAATTTGAGCTAACAACTTCTCAAAATGAAATAATTGAAATAGACCCTATCCTAGAAGCTAAGTTAAAAAGTACTTATGCAAACCCTTCTCTCTATAGAACAATAACCCTCATGCCCGGAGAAGAGTTTTCTAGATTTTTTGACTTAAGAGAGTTTTATGATGTTAGAGATTTTAACACCTATTATGTTAAAGGAATATTCTACCCAGACCCCTACAATAAATCTGTGTTTGTGGCTTCTGACCATGTTTCTTTTATTCATACCCCTCCTGTTAGTGTTCAACAAGCAATAGAAGTGAAAGCAATAGAAAGAGCCCAAGAGCTAATTGCTAGCGCTCAATTACCTCCTACAGAGGTTATTGAGAGTTTTTTTGAATCTCAGTTGTCTAAAGACTGGGAGAAATTTTTATTACATATAGATCCCAATCGTTTGATTTATAGTTTCCGTAATTTTTCTACTCAATACGATGCTACCATGGACGCTTCTTTTAAATTTGAAATCCTAGAACGATTTAAGCGCTTTCTAACTGTTCATTGGGATATACCTCTTGTTAGCTATAATATTATAGACACCACTATTAAAGGTGATGTGGCTATTGTTACTGTAGATGCTATGGAAAGCATTCGTTTTACTAGTAGACGTATACGATACTCTTTTACACTCAATAGAAACTTTTCTGGATCATGGCTCATATCATCTTACGATGTATTAGCATTAAATTAACGTGTTTTATACTTAATAATACTTTACTTATAAATTAAATAGGGGTTTGTAATGTCAAATAAAAAATCGTTTTGGAATTTTTTCCAAAGTTTAGGGCGTTCTTTTATGCTACCGATTGCACTTCTGGCAATATCTGGTATTTTATTAGGAATAGGAGCTGCTTTTAGAGGCGCTGCAATTAGAGAGCTAATGCCCTGGATAGGAAATCCTATCCTTCAACAAATTTTTAACTATATGTTTATCATAGGTCTGTTTACCTTTAAAAATTTACCTGTGTTATTTGGTATTGCTATTCCCTTAGGTTTAGTAAAAGAAGACAAAGAAATAGCAGCTTTATCTGGGTTTGTTGGCTATGCTGTAATGAACGTGGCTATCAATTTTTATCTTACCCAAAGTGGACAATTAGCTGACGCTGAAACTATGAGATACCAAGGTCAATCTATGATTATGGGGGTCCAAAGTATAGAAACAGGTGTTTTAGGTGGTATCATTTCTGGTATTATCGTCTATAAACTTCATAAAAAATTCTCTAATATTAAATTACCTTTAGCTTTTGCTTTTTTTGAAGGGGTACGTTTTGTCCCTATCATTACCCTGTTTACAATGTCTTTAGTGGGTATTTTTGTAATTCCTTCTATATGGCCTGTATTTAGTGGAATGATTAATGGTTTAGGTCACCTTATTAGCGTTTCTGGAGCTTTTGGAGCTTTCTTATTAGGGGCTAGTGAAAGATTGCTCATTCCTTTTGGTTTACATCATATTTTAACAGCCCTTGTTCGTTTTACAGCAATTGGTGGGGAAGCAGTTATTAATGGAGAGTCTGTAACAGGTGCTTTAAATATTTTCTATCAACTATATGCGGCTCATGAGCCTATTACCCCAGAACTATCTCGTCTTCTCGTTCAAGGGAGACTCCCAAGCTTTTTCTTTGGATTGCCTGCTATGGCTTTAGCCGTTTATCACACAGCAAAACCAGAAAACAAACCATTTATTAAAGGCTTGTTAATCTCTGGGGTAGTAACTGCTATTGTAGGTGGGATTACAGAACCTTTGGAATTTTTATTCTTATTCATTGCACCCCCTCTTTATGTGTTCCATGCTTTTATGACAGGGCTTTCTTATATGACTTTAGGGCTCTTAGGAGTCACCGTAGGGGAAGCAGGGGATATCATAGGATTTATTCTTTATGGACCTCTTCAAGGGCTATCTAATCGCTGGTATTTAATTATTGTAGTGGGTCTTGTTTGGTTTGCAGTATATTATATCGTATTTAAATGGGCTATTCTCAAATACGATCTTAAAACACCTGGTAGAGAAGATAAAACATTAAGTGAGGGCGATGTTTCTACAGATATTTCTGAAATGAGCAATTTTACCGCTAAAAAGATGCTTGATGGGCTAGGTGGTGCTGATAATATTGTTACTATTGATAATTGTTTTACGCGTTTACGTTTAGAATTAAAAGACGCATCTATCGTTCAAGAAGACCTCATTAAAGAGGGTGGTGGTATTAGTGTTGTTAAGTTAGGTGATACTACGGTACAGATTATTATTGGACCCCAAGTACAAGCTATGCGTAAGAAAATTGAAAAATTGATGGTATAAAGATGACTAATAAAGAACGCCTCGTAAAAACTTTTATTGATCTCGTATCAATTTCTTCTCCTGCGGGAAAAGAAAGAGCATGTGCTGATTATATTATCCAATATTTAGACAATTTAGGTATTTCATGGATAGAAGACAATGCTGGTGCTACCATTAATGGAGATACAGGAAATATTATTGTACAATTAGATTCTTCTCTTGAAAAACATATTTTATTTTCTGCTCATATGGACACAGTAGGACCTTGTGAAAAAATCACTCCTATTATAGAAAATGGGGTGATAAAGACGGATGGAAGCTCTGTTTTAGGAGGAGATGATAAAGCTGGTGTAGCCACTATACTAGAGGCACTATGTTGTATCAAAACAGAAAATATTCCTCACCCTAAAATGACTATAATATTTTCTATAGCAGAAGAGATAGGATTGAAGGGCGCAAAAGCCATAGATTCTTCCTTATTAAAAGGTATCAATTACGGGATTGTTCTGGATGGTTCTGGAGAAATTGGCACAGCCTATAATTCTGCTCCCTATTCTGCTAAAGGTGAAATTGTTGTTAAAGGTAAATCTGCTCACTCGGGGATGAATCCCCAAGATGGGATCCACGCTTTAGTAGTAGCATCTCATGCTATCAACAATCTTACGATAGGTAGGGTAACAAAGACATCTTCTTGTAATATAGGAAAAGTATCAGGTGGATTGGCAAATAATATTATTATGCCAGAATTAAATCTATCTTTTGAGGCAAGAGCCCTAGAAGAAGTAGAGTTAGATCTAATTTTAAAAGAGATAGATAATCAATTTAAAATATCTTGTGAGAATTACGGAGCTCAGTACACCAATACTCTAGTGAAGGGAACACCTGGATTTCGAATAGACCCTTCAAGTCCAGTTATGCAGTTGTTTGAAAAATCAACGAAAGTAATTGGTTTACCTTTTGCTTTCTGTGATGGTTTAGGGGGTAGTGATGCTAATATTTATAATAAGTATGGTATACCCACTCTTAATATTAGTGTAGGAATGGAGGCGATCCACTCTACAGAAGAGTATATTTTGATTGATAACCTAGAAAAAGCAGCTAAACTTTTATTAAGTATTCTTGAACAAATAAAATAATAGATATATGGCTCTAAAAACCCTCCTATGAAATATAGGAGGGTTTTTTCTTATTTAGGGGTGTTTTTGAGTAGTAGAATTTATGGTACTACTGTATAAAAGGTTCTAAAAGTCGTTTTCTGTGGAGATCAAATGATCTTCTTCTATAGAATCATAGTTGGTGATAAGATCTTGAATAGTTCTGGTGAAAAGTGCAGCACACTTGACACGGGCAGGGTAATTAGCAATATTTTGGAAGACTAGGAGCTTGCTTAGTTTTTTATTTTCTTCAGCTGTGAAGGTGTTATTCTCATCAAAAGTAATTAATCTGATGAATAGATTCAATATCTCTTCAGCTTCTTGGGTAGTTTTTCCAATGAGTAATTGACTCATCAGAGAACAAGATGCTCTAAAAATCGAACAACCATCACTATCGTGCTTGATGCCGACAATGATATTATCTTGAATATCTAAGGATAATAAAAGTTTGTCTCCACAAGATGGGTTGATTCCCAGTCCTTTTTTAGAAGTGGGAGTATCTAATACACCTGCATTTCTAGGACTCTTACTGTGTTCAAGAATAAGCTCTTGATATAAATTAGCTAAATTTTCTAACATTAAAAAACTCCAATAGAGATTTAGTCGCTTTTTCAAAACGTTCCCATTCTTCAGGGCTATTATAAATACTTGTAGATACTCTGGTTACAGATGATACACCCATTTTTTTCCAAGTAGGTTGGGCACATTGATGACCAGTTCTCAAAGCAATATGAAATTCATTATAAAAAGAGCCTATATCATGGGGGTGAATCTCATTCACTTGAAAGGAAAATATAGGTGCTTTGGGAACATTCGTTCTCATACTAGTACCAAAGACTTTGATATAATCCTTGAATTTGGCAAAGACTTCCTGTCCTAATACTA